>CAYOCZ010000222.1:0-5727 GCA_964402475.1 uncultured bacterium
GAGTAGCCTATCGGCACGTTTCCTCCGTGTTGGTTCAGACTGGCTTCTTGGACGGTCTGCATTGTCCTGCGGGTTCAGGTCAGTCAGAAATCGTAGGCCACCGCGCGGTCCTGTCAAACGGAACGGAGCAGGGGTTGGCCCTGCTCCGTTGCGTGTCGGAGACGCGATTACTTCGTGTTACCTTCTATGTCCACAGTGTTCGTGTAGATAATCCCGTATGTGAGATAGCTGATTATCCAATCCACGGGTCCCATGTAGGTCTTCACGCGAACGTCCTTGAACTGGTACTTGGCGATGACGTCTGACGTCGCGTTGTTTGAGATAGGTACGAGCCCGAACAGGAAGTACCAGTTCTTTATCGTGACCTTCGATGGGGCCGGCTCTATCTCGCCGAGTAGTTTCACATTCGAGCTCGGCGGCGCACTTATCATTACGGTCGCGCATCCGAACACGGAAAGCACGATCGATGCCAATACTGCCGCTAGCACTATTCGCTTCACGCTTGCATACCTCCTATGCTTGGTTCATCCGCACCGGCTTGGTCTCAGTCCTATGACCTGCACCGAGGCCGCCGGCACAACGCAAATCTAGCGATGATAGCCGGCAAGTCAAGCACGGCCAGTTCGACCGGCTTCATGTACGTGAGTTGTGACTTCGAGGAGTCTGACCGAGTGATGAGACGTGGCCGGGCAGGGACTCAGGGCCTATCTGCCGGTCGTACCGGCTCAGTCGGAGCCGGCACGGCATAGAGTCTGCTCCAGATACCTGGTGTTAACCAGGTCCTGCTTCAGTTTCGAACACCGAGTTCAATCGGCGCTGTCGGCTCCCTTAGTGGCCGAAGTGGTAGAATATGCCGAACCCGACCGAGAGCGGGCTGAAGCTGCGGTACCCCGCGCGGCCCGTGAAGCCGAAGGAAGACGCTTGCAGCTCTGCACGGACGGAAAGCTGGTCGGAGAGCGGCTGCAGCACTCCGCCGAACACCTCCAGACCAACGGTGTTGTATTGGTTGAGGCCCAAGTAGGCGTTGTAGGAGAGGAATCCGAGACCCGCTCCGGCATAGGGCCGAGCCGGCATCGGGAGTATGTTGATTGGAGTGTCGAACAGGTAGGTCCCGCGCAGCCCAACAGTCGACCACCAGTAGTACCAGCTGAAGCTGGCGGAAAGGCCGAAGTTCTCACTCGTCCAATACTCGACGGTTGGCGCATAGCCGCTGAAGGGATTCGCGCTCAGACCTACCGCCCAGCGATTCGCCACCTTCAATTCATCCGCGTTCGCAGTGACCGGCAATCCGAACATGACGACGCACAGCGCGGCCGTGACCAACAGTGACACCGACTTCCTCATAGTCCTACCTCCCTATCTGTTTGGTTGGTTCTGAATCCAATCACCCGAAACCCGCCGACGAGCTTTTCGTGCCCGCCGCAGACGTTCCTCCTGGTCATCAACAGCCAGCACGGGGTTCGGTCACCTCTGGCAGGATTCTAGGCCTGCAGACGCGATTGTCAAACTAGGGCGTCGTTCCAGCAGACGAAATCAGAAGGCAGAGGTGCGGAGGCGGATTATCCGTAGATCACGCAGGCGATGATGCGTGTCGGTTTGCGGTTGTCGGCAGTCCATATGTAGTGGTCGTGCATGGCCCAGACCACAATTTCTCTGTGGGGGGGGGCGAACCGGAGACTGCGCGCGGCTGCGCCGCGGATGTCCAGTGACCAGTTGGCAGTTCGCAGTTCATAAGTCGAACACGGTGGCTATGGTTCTGTAGCGAGTGTTGAAAGCGGCACCGGCGTTCGATTCAGGCCGCTGGAACGCGATACACGAAACCGCAGTTACCGCAGCGCACCGCACAGGGTCTAACATCGCATTTTCAGCAGGATGGAAGACAATCGAGAGCCGGGAAACCAAGGGTAGGGGTCACCCCCTGAGCAGCTTTCGAGTTGGCTTTCGAACAAGCCTTGAGAAGAGCCTTGAAATGAGTTTTAAGTTCAGCTTTCAGAAGAGCTTCGGCGCGGGCTTTCGGCGAAGCTTTGAGCCGAGCGATGGAAGAAGCGATGGTTTGGGCTTTGGCTTAGGCGATGCGATGAGCGATGATGCGAGCTTTGGAACGAGCTTCCGAACAAGCTCTTGAAGAAGCTTTCCAAGGAGCTTTCACGGGAGCTTTGACGACAGCTTTGACGGTTGCGATGACTGCCGCGTTCGCCGACGCGCCGGCTGCGCCGTGAGGCGGGGAGCGCAAGCTGGCGGCCCGGCGGCGAGTCCCCAGTTCTGCAGGACACGAGCCACTGTATGCCGGTTGCGGCGGCTTGACTTGGTCGGTGCAGGCTCTATGCTACTGGCACCGCATGAAAGAGCTGACTAGGAAGTTCCGCACGCAGTTCTGGCAGAAGCAGTATGGTGAGATGGAGACGACCTGGCTGGAACTGATCGAGGCCGACGTGCCTTATGAGCAGCTGCTGGAACTAGTCAACCTGACTGACCGGCAGGTCCCACGTGAGACAATGGCGTTGATGTTGATGCTACTGGCCGATTCGCTCCGCGAGCAGAAGAGGTTCGCTGATGAGTTCGTGATTCTGCGTCGGCAAGCGGCGGTGTCTGCGGATGACGCGACCCTGGCCCGCACCATCGCAACATGCGTGCAGCGTCTCTACGCAGACGTACCTGACATTGAGCAACTGCTGCACAAGTCCGGGGTCGGCTACGGGCAGTCACTGAGGGAGTCCCTGCCTAAGCTTGACAGGTATCTTGCCTTTCTGCCCGGAACTCGACTCCTCGACATCGACCGCGGCCCCGGGCGGGTGAAGAGGCTCGATCTACTGCTGGACAAGGTCACGGTCGACTTCGACCAAGGGGCCGAACTGGTGTGGGACCTCGGCACGGCCCAGCGGATCCTGAGAGTCTGCAAACCGGGCGGCTACTACGCCTTGCTCGACCGGAAACGGCAGAAGTTGCTCGACATCGTTGCTTCCCGGCCTGGACAGGCGGTCGCGCTCCTGCTACGGGATACGGGCAGGGCGATGTCGGTGAGGGAGCTGCAGGAAGCGATGGCGCAGGTAGTCGGAGCTGAGGCGTGGGGCAGTTTTTGGACCAAGGCGCGCCGCGAACTGGGCAAGGATCCACACGTCGTGTCAAAGAGCGCGCCGGCCCGAACATTCCAGTGGGAAGAGACCCCGGCGGTGATGAATGAGCGTCCGTCGGCCAAGGCGGCCAAACGGCTCCGTCAGGAGGTTGACGCCGGCGAGTTGGCGCACATGGAACGTGCCGGTGTGCTGGAGGCATACTCGAAGCTCGCGACTTTCTCGGAGCGAAGGCGCTTCCTCGGAACGCTGGTCAGCGCACGGCCGAACGACTGGCACCAGTTGTACGCGGCCATCTTCTCGGTCGGAAAGGACGGCCGCGCCCGGGCCATCATCGAGAAGGAAGTGGCCGCAAAGCATCCTCGGCAATGGCAGGTTCTGCTTGAGAACACGCTGACTGGCTATCGCCAGAACCCCGAGGCATTTCTATGGCTGGTGGAGCATTTCGAGCGGCTGGGAGTTAGCGAGCCGAAGGGCATAGTCACGCGTGTCCTGGACCTGCTTGAATCGGTCGGGTACAAGCCCCACTGGAGCAAGTTCCGCGCCGTCCTGGTTCACGCCGATTACCGGTTGGTGCAGTCCGCGCTGAAGCAGATGGCCGAGGCCGAGGCCGGGCGGTTGCTCGCCCGGGTCGGCCGGGCGCGGACTCTCAATGGCTACATCGCCGACGAAATCGGCCAGCTGGTCGTGACGAAGTATCCGAACCTCGATGAAGGCACCGGGGACAACATCGTGTACACGACCGTGCGCGGGCTGGACAAGGCGAAGAGGGAGCTGTACCAGCTCACTGCAGTGGAGATACCCAAGACTGCCGACGAAATCGCCCGGGCGCGCGCGCACGGAGACCTGAGCGAGAACTATGAGTACAAGGCCGCGAAGGAGAAACAGGGGCGGCATATGGCCAAGGTCAAGCGCTTGCGCGACGAGATTGCGCGGGCGCGGACCGTCACCGCGTCAGACGTGGATACCTCCGAGGTTTCGGTCGGGAGCCGGGTGCGGCTGGACAACGGCGCCGGGAACGTGATGGAGTATTCAATACTCGGGCCGTGGGACACCGACCCTGACCACGGCGTGATTTCCTACCTCTCTCCGTTTGCCCAGCTTCTGCTCGGCCGCAAGCTCGGTGACGGCATCGAGATGGACGGCCAGCCGTTCCGAATCACCGCAATCGAGCCCGGCCTGCCTTCCTGACAGGGCCGGCAGATGAACCACAAAGACACACAGGCACCAAGGTTCGGCATTCCGTCCGTCGGCCGCCTCAATCGCCATTTGTCGTTCGGACTTCGTCGTTCCCCCAGATGTCCTTGGTCCTGAAGGCGGATCCGCCTTCGTATCCGCCTGAGTCAATCACCCAGGCAGCCCGGATACTGCGTGACGGCGGCGTCGCCGTCTTCCCGACCGAGACTGTCTATGGAGTCGGCGCCGACATGAGGAATGCCGAGGCGGTCGGGCGCGTGTTTGCCCTGAAGAACCGAGAGCCGTCGCAACCGCTGATGGCACACTGCGCATCGCCGATCCAGATGCTTGAGTACGTGGCCGAGGTCCCGGAATGGGTGCAGCCGCTCATGGGCCGGTTCTGGCCCGGCCCACTGGCCATGATATTCCGTAGCACAGACAAGGTTCCATCGGTCGTGACCGGCGGTGGGCGGACTGTCGGCATCAGGATGGTGGGGTACCCGGTCACGCGTGACCTGCTGGAGGAGCTCGGTGCGCCCATCGCCGGCACGAGCGCAAACCTGCATGGCGAACCGGCAACGAGCCGATTCGCAGCAGTCAATCCGTCATTGCTCGAACGGGTGGACGTAGCGCTGGATGCCGGGCTATGTGGACAGGACGTGCCGTCCACCGTGCTGGATGTCACGCTCAAGCCGCCGCTAGTTGTACGAGTCGGAGCGGTGTCAGTTCAAGCCATCGAAGCTTTGGTCGGTCGGGTTCTCGTCCGTCCCCAACCCCCAGCCCCTAGTCCCTAGGTCCTGTCTTCAGTATCGGTACTCGACCTCTAGCGCGAGGTCGACGCCGTTCTTGTTGAGACCGATTGCTCCCTGGTAGTTCTGGCTGCGCCATACACCGACTGACAGCGATACGAACAGGTCGCGGAGCGCCCGGATCTCTACTTCCGGTGCAAGCCGCAGAGTCTTGTCTACTTCTTCGGTGAGGGCGCCCGATAGTGTGTCCCATCCGCGGGTCGGATACTCGTCGTGCTGGCGCAGGTAGAACGTGTCTTCGGGGTCCTTGTAGCTCTTGCGCAGGTAGTCGCCCCGGTTGTGGTACCCACGACGGGTGTAGTCGGCCCCGACGTTGACCTTGAGCCAGCTATTCGGCGTGACGTTCACCGTGGCAAAGATCTGGTCAGCATCCGGGCCGAGTGGGTGACCCATCGTTGTTAGGTAGTTCTCGAACATGATGTAGTGAACCCGGTGGTAGTAAGTGAACGCCGTGACGCGGGTGTATTCGAGCCGCGCTTCCACGGGGAGGTTCGGCGCCCAGTAGACGCCAACCTGTGTGCCTGTCGCGTTCGGCGCTTTCTTGAGCGTGTTGAACTCGTAGTTGTCGAGAAAGAGCTGGCCGTAGAGCTTCGTGCGCGGCAGGTACCAGACCGCATCCCAACCGACGAGGAGGTTGTCGGTCATGCTCGTGTTCGCAGCAGTCAGGTAGA
>CAYOCZ010000223.1:0-5718 GCA_964402475.1 uncultured bacterium
CTATACTATACCTGCTATTCCCGCGAACTCACGACGTACCTTCGCATGTTGCCGCGCAAGAATGCGCGCCCGAGTCCGACCGGCGCGCCGCCAACGGCATCCTCTTCTACCGGCTCGATGCTCCCGGAATCCACGAGGTGATCAAGGCCGCGGTAGTCAGCAGGTAGCGCAGCCAGCGTCTGTACGAGAGAGGCGCGGGCGGTCCCGCGCCTCTCCCGTTTCAGACAAGGGCCGGGCCGCGAGTTGCACGTCCTCGATTTTCTCCCTCTGTCCGCCTGTAAATAATGCTTGACAGAGAGGAAGCTAGGCCGAGAATGGGCCGTGGGTGGCTGATCAAAGGTGGCCGCCATGGTCCGAAGGAAATCCAGATTGCCCTACGGGGCAGAAAGGACTCGCATATGCCGAGAGGACAGGCCCTCATGAAGAGGACCGTAAAACTGACCCCTGAGATGCAGCCGGTGTTCGGTCCAGGCAAGGTCATCAAAGTCAGTGACCTGAACAAGAAGCTCTGGGCCTATATCAAGAAGCACAAGCTGATGACCGGCCAAGGTCCGCTGATGAAGCGCTCCATCAAAGTAACCGCGGACATGAAGCCGGTGTTCGGCCCCAAGGCAGCCGTCAAGATCGGCGAGATGATGAAGTTGCTCTGGGTGTACATCAAGAAGCACAAGCTGTTCTAGTCAGTTCGAAACGGGGCCCCGGGCTCGTGCGGTGACAAACCCGCGCGGGCCCGGAGTTCTTCGGATCTTACCACCAAGACACAAAGGCACCAAGAAGACCGGCAGAGGCCCGAGACGGAGTCAGAAGTCAGATGTCAGAAGCTGGAGTTCAGAGGTGTCGAACACGGATGGCGGTGCACGGTGTACGGTAGACGGTATATGGCGCGCGGCTAGCGTTTGGAGGGGAAGAAGAGGGCCGTGACTGAGATGCGGTCCGGGCCCGGGCCGCAGTACGATTCATACTGCTTGCCGAGGTCGGGGAGTTCGTTCCTCGCGACGGCGTCCGAATAGAGTCGGTAGGCGTCCTCAGCAGATCCCACGGGCACGTGCAGTCCCTGGACGTAGAAGCGCTCAATTGTGACCGTCTTGCCTGGGTACAACATCGCAACCAGCCTCCGGCAGTAGGCTACCGGGTTCTCTGACCGGAGCTCACCACGAAAGGCAACAATTGAGACTTTCAGTCCTGCGTTGCTCTTCATGTAATCGGCCGGTCTGTCGGCGTCGTACAAGCGCCAGGGCCTGGCGATGGTCGAGAACCAGCTCTTGTCGGTCAACAGGCCGTAGTCAGTCCCAAAGAGCTGGTTGAAAAGGAGGCGGAAGCTGTTCACTGGCGAGAGTGACTTGGCGGGAGGGTTGACTGCCTTCGGAACGTAGTACGCGTTCAGAATCGCGAACCGCTCGGCCAGGTCGGCAGGCTCCGGGTTGTCCCAGTTGAGGACCGAGCCCGGGCCGTGGTCGGCCTGAAGGATGATGACCGGCGGTTGCGGGGACGTGACGAGGATGCGTTCGATCGCCGTCTTCGTCTTCGCGTTGATGAACTGAAGCTGTTCGCCGTACTTCTCGACATACTCGCGTCGGACCTTCTCTTTGTCCACCGTCTGGAAGGTACCACCCTCGGTTATCGTGAAGTAACCTTGCGGGGCCGTCTTCTCGCCGTTCGCACGGAAGACAAACGGCGGGTGTGGGCTCAAGATGTGGCAGAAGACAAACACCGGGTGTTTCAGCCGCGCGGCGTCGGGCAGGTGCTCAAAGGCGTAGAGGATGCGCTCGCGATGCAGGTCGTACTGGGATCTCTTCAGGATCCGGTCGAGAACGAGCGGCAGCGCGGTCGTGCTGATGAGTACGTTCTGGAACTCGCTCAAAGCCCAGCGCGGGGCGAAGTGAGTGTCTGCGTTCCTGAGGTCGGTGCCGGTGTAGCCGGAGGCAAACGATGCGATCGTGTAGCCGCGCCGCCGGAGTTCTTTCGCGACCCGGCTGTCGCCGATCATGCGCACCAGCGCCGAGCGGTTCTCCGACTCCGGGCCGAGCCTGCTTGCCACCGAGTCAAGATAGGTCATATTGAGCGAGGACGCCAGCGACAGGTAGGTCTGCGAGTAGTTGGACCGACTGCGGGCCGCAATGCAGAAGCCCTGCTGTTCAAGCCACGATATGAACCCCGAGTTGTCGCAGTTGTAGACCGAGTTGAGGACGTCGGCGCGGGCATAACCGTCGAGGATGATGTAGTAGATGTCGGGCATGCCCACGGTTTCTGCAGTCGCAGCCCCCGATGCGTTTCCAGATGTCCTCTCGCTGCGCAGGAGAGCCGGGACCCCGGTGGCCAGGTTGATGATGACCAGCGCCAGAGAAGCGAGGTTCAGGAAGATGGTCAGCCCGGCGAACTCCCGGCGTGGCCGACCGAAGAAGATCAGACCCAGGAGCAGGATGACGCCTGCGATACCGGGCAGGAGCTCCGGTGGGGCACTCGAACCGATCGCGTCAAGGGCACGGCCGTAGATGAAGAACAAGGCGAGGGAAAGGGAGACCATGAGCGCAGCGCGGCGGCTGCTGCGCATCACGAGCCAGAGCAGCAGCCATAGAACAAGCGCAGCGGCAAGGGATACCGCCAGCGGCAGAACGAGTTCGGACGGCGCGATCGGTAGCCTCGCGGCGTTGTGGGAGTAGAGGAAGAGAATCGGGGCCAGGGCGAACAGGAGCGGGTGCAGAGCGAGAGGTCTTTCCTTGAATCTCCGACTGCCGGCCGCCAATTCCCTATTCCCCGTTCGCAAAGAAGAGGGCGACCACAGGTTTGTTGTCCGGCCCGCGGCCTGAGTAACTGCCGGGTTCGAGCCCGAGGTCAGGCAGGCCGCCGGACTTGACGGCATTGCGATAGGTCTCGTATGCGGTCGGCACGGAGAGCGAATCAGGCCGCGGCCGCCGGACGTAGACGCAGGTTAAATGGCGGTTCTCGCCGGGGTACCGCAGACCGATGAGCCTCCGGGCGTAGTGGGCGACGTCGGCGGGTTTGCGGGCGTCGAGGGCGGCGAACACGAGCACGGTCAGCGGGGCACCACGTCGGCGGATGGCGTTTACATAGGCCTCGGGTTGGGTGGCGTCATAGAACCGGTACGGGAACTCGGGGCTCGAGAGCCAGCTCCGGTCAGGCAGAAGTGGCAGGCTCTGGCCGAACACGCGGTTGAAGATGAGCCGGAAGGTATTGACCGGCGAGATGGAATCGTACCAGGCCGGGCCGGTCGAGTCGGTCGGGACAAGGTAGGCATTCAGTATCGCCATTCGCTCGACAAGCTGGCCAGGACTCGCGTCGTCCCAGCTGCTGAACGAAGCCGGGCCGTGGTCGCCCTGCAGGATGATCACCGGCGGCCGCGAGGAGCGGGCGAGGATGCGGTCAACCATCTGCCTTGTCTTGAAAGTGATGAACTCGAGTTGGTCCAGGTAGCCCCGGATGAAGTCCTGTCCCGCCGTCTGCCGGTCGTTGGCCGGGGCGGCGTCGGCCTCGCTCAGCGTGAAGACGCCTTCCGGGTTCAGCTTCTCGCCGCGGGGACCGAACACAAACGGAGGATGCGGCGCGACGATATGACAGACGGCAAACACCGGGGGCCGCATCCCGGCAACGTCCGGCAGACGTTCGAAAGCGTTGAGGATGAGCTGCCTCCGGACGTCCCACTGGGAATGCCGCGCGGCAATCTCCAGGACGGCCGGCAGCGCGGTCGTGCTGATGAGGACGCTCTGGAATTCACTTAGGGCCCACCGTGGCGCATGGTGGACGTCCGCGTCCTCGAACTCAGTGCCGGTGTAGCCGGAGGCGAACGATACGGTGGTGTAGCCGTGCTGCTTCAGGAAGCTCACGACCCGGTTGTGGGCTATCATCTCAACCAACCCTGAGCGGTCGTCCGACTCGGGGCCGGCCTTCTGGGCCAGGGAGTCGAGGTACGTCATGTTGAGCGAGGAGGCCAACGAGAGATAGGTCTGAGAGTAGTTGGAGCGGCTGCGCGACCCGACGAGGAAACCCCGGCTGCGGAGATAGCCGGTGAAGCCCGAGTTGTCGTAGCCGTAGGTCTGCTTCAGCACGTCCTCCCGGGCATAGCTGTCAAGGATGATGTAGTAGATGTCGGGCAGGTCCGTGGTTTCCGCCGCCGGCGCGCCGGATGCATCCAGGCCGGTCGTCCTGCCGCGCAGGAGCGCCGGGATGCCGGTCACGAGGTTGATAAGGACCAGCGCCAGGGAAGCAAGGTTGAGAAAGACCGTGAGCCCGCTGAACTCACGGCGCGGTCGGGCGAAGAAGATGATCCCCAGCAGCAGGATGGCGATAGCCACAGCGGGTAGGAGCGCGGGAGTTGTCTTCGGGCCGATGGCGCCCCGGGCTCGGCCATAGAGGAAGAACAAGGCCAGGAAGAGAGAGACGACCAGCGCGGCCCGGCGGCTGCTGCGCATCACGAGCCAGAGCAGCCGCCAGAGCCCGAGCGCCGCGGCAAAGGATACCGCCAGCGGCAGGACGAGTTCGGACGGCGCGATCGGTAGCCTCGCGGCGTTGTGCGAGTAGAGGAAAAGGATCGGGGCCAGGGCGAAGAGGAGGTGGTGGAACGGGAAGGGTCGCGTCGTCCGCGGGCGAGAACCCGAAGGCTGAACCGAAGACAAGGTCAGCGGTGGCGGAGCTCCATCAAGTAGATGGTGCGTTCAGAATCCCTGACCGGGGTCGATGCCAAGATGGCGAAGCGGGTCGAAAACGCCTGCTCGAATTCCGCCTGGGTGTAGCCGGCGAAGATGTCCTCGCGGGTGGCGAGCAACCGTCGGACCTGCGAGTCTGATTTGGGCACGAACTCGACGACAAGGGTTCGGCAGATGCCGGCAAGGAAATCCACGATTCGGTCAAAGGGCAGGTTGTTGCCGATTGCGAGGTGGTGGATGAGGGCCAGGGCCATTGCCGCATCGCAGGGGCCGCGTTCGACGAGCGACTGGCGTTCGCGATTCTGCCAGCCGATGGCCGGGCTGGGATTGGTCAGGTCGGAGAGCAACGGCAGCAGGTTCTTTGCGTCCCGCTCGCGGCAGTCGAGATAGCCGTGTTCGACCGCGGCCGGGTCGATGTCGAATGCAACCGTCGGGATGCCACGGTCGGCGGCGATTCGGCTGAACCGGCCGGTGTTTGCCCCAAGGTCCCAGACCGTCTTCGGGCGCACTTTGTCAAGGCAGTCAGCCACGAGTTGCGCCTTGTGTTCGAGGGACGCATCGGTGTAGTTGGTGGCAGCGTAGTAGTCAGCCCACTCGGTACCGGCAGGTTTCCACGTGAGTTTCTTCATGGTTGACTCGAGGTTGTCAATGAGGCCGAGAAACGACATCCGACTCATCTTGCCGCCGGCGGGCTTGCCCTGTTTGTCGGCGTACTTGCGCTGGGCCTGGGCATGGAGATGGATGTGGGTTGCGAGGCCGAGATTGAGGTGGGTCTTTGAGGGCAGCAGGTGGCTGGCGAGGTCGAGCGGGATGCCGTCGATATTCACCCGCATCAACTGACTGAGACGGACATCGGTGTGGCTCATCAGCGCCAGCGGTGCGAGGAAGTGCTGGCAGAACTGACGGTAGGCCACCCATGGTTCACCTTCGCGGTACTGCTCGAACGAGAGCGTGTCAATCAGGACCGGCCGGCAACCGCGGAACTGGATGTTGTAGGCGCTTGCGTCCTTGAGCGACATCCCGTGCTCGAGGGCCACCTTCTCAATGGACAACGTGG
>CAYOCZ010000224.1:0-5690 GCA_964402475.1 uncultured bacterium
GCTATCCCCGTGGTCTCCGAAGTCACGACCCGAGGAATATCCCGGGGAACGACGAGGGCTGCTTGTTCGGCTATTTCCACCGCTACTTCTTCCGTTACCTCGCGAGCAACGACTAGAGCTCCTTATCCGGTTCCGTGCCGAGTAACGAGTCAGGTTCCGTCCCGAGGTCCTTGTCGAGTCGCAGTCCGCTATCCCGTCCAAGTTCCTTCCCGGAATACTCAACAAGTAACCTTGGGACCAACGTGTGGAGCTTCTTGGAGAGGAACGAGGAGGGTTCCGGCGCCCGCCGCGGCCCGAGCTACACCGGGCCCGGCTCCGCAGGTCCGGCGACTACCGCGTAGCCCATCAGGCGGATCATACCGCCGAACAGGCCCAGCGCGACCGAAGCGGCCGAACGGTTGTCCCGATTGCGGTGGGTGTGGCTATCCGACCACGGACTGGAGATACTTGGCGATGGCCGTATCGTAGTGGCTGGTGATGACAAAAGCCTCGGCCGCGAACTTTTTGCGCGTCGCGGCGCTGACGCTGCCGGTCTTGCCCAGCTCGGCAATGATTACCGGATAGTGCTTGGGGTCGGGTACTATCGTCACGAAGGCGTGATTCTTGGCCGCCGCGCGCAGCAGGGTCACCCCGCCGATGTCGATCAGCTCCACGAGTTCGTCGTGCGTCGCTCCGCGCGCCAGGCCGTCTTCGAAGGCGTACAGGTTGCAGACCACTATGTCAATCGGTTCGACTGTGTCGTCCTGTCGCGTGGTCAGGATGCCGCCGGCTATCTTTGGGTGCAGGGTTTTGACCCGCCCCCCGAGTATCTCAGGCGAGCCGGTGTAGTCAGCAATCTCCGTGACCGGGATGCCGGCTTCGCGAATCGCGGCCGCAGTCTTGGAGGTCGAGAGAATCTCATATCCAGCCTTGGCCAGTGTCCGGGCCAGTTCGACGATGCCGGTCTTGTCCCACACCGATATTATCGCGCGACGTTGTGCCACTTATGCTCCAAACTTCTTTAGCTTTAACGAGTTAGCAAGCAGTAGATTCATCAGCTTGACCGAATCGACTCGGCCGAGCGTACCCCGTCCGCAGGCCCGCTCGCCGAACTCCTCGCGGGTGTCTGAAGGACGCACGTACGGCGAGGCCAGCAGCACCGGTACTTCGTGCCACGAATGCCCCGCTTTCAAGGCAGGTGTGGAGTGGTCACCGGTGATGCAGAGGACGTCGGGTTTCAGCATCTGCAACTGCGGCAGTATTTCTTCATCGAACTGCTCGATCAGTGCCTGCTTGGTCTCGAAGTCACCGTCCTCACCGGCCTTGTCGGTCTCCTTGAGGTGCAGGAAGAAAAAGTCGTGTCCGCCGTCCCAGTGCTTGCGCAGAGTGGTCACTTCAGATTCCCACGTGCTCCCGGCCTCGAGCACGTCCATCCCCACCAGTTTGGCTAGTCCCCGGTACATCGGGTAGGCGGCGACGCAGGCCGGCGTAAGCTTGAACCTGTCGCGCATCGATGGTATCGACGGCGGCTGAGCGAGACCGCGCAGCAACACAAAGTTGGCTTTGTCCTGGTTCTGAAGCGCCGCGGCGGCAAGTTCGATGAAGCGGTTGGCAACGCGAGTCGACTTGGCGGCCGACCTGTCGGGCGACGTGACGGAAAGCGGCTTCAGCCCGTCCTGCTGCGGGTCCGAGTCGGTGAGCCCGCCGACAAGCCCGGCACCCTCGAACACAACAACGAACCGATGGCCGATACCCGGCCTGACAGTCACCTTCGTGTCTTCTATCTTCGGAATGGCGGCTTGCAGCCGCTCGCAGAGCTCTGCACAGAACTCAGTGGGGATCCTGCCGGCCCGGCGGTCTTTGAGAGTGCCGTCCGGTGCGAGCGTCGCGAAGTTCGCGCGGGCGCACAGGTCCGAGGATGCCGGGTGAAGTCCTACGCCCAGCGCCTCGAGCACTCCGCGACCGACATCGTACTTGAGCGGGTCGTAACCGAACAGCGCGAGGTGGGCAGGCCCCGAGCCGGGCGTGATGCCGATATCGACCGGCGTCAGGAGCCCGAGGCCGGCTTTGCTCGAGAGTCTGTTCAGGTGAGGTATCGAGGCCGACTCCAGTTCGGTCTTCCCCTTGCGCGGCAGTCCTCCCAGCCCGTCAAGCACGACAAGCAGTATCTTCTTCTCGTTCTTGACCGCGAGACTCTCGAGGAGGTCCATGGACCTAGATGATAGAATCTGCCACAGGAGAGTCAAGTTGCCGGGGACAGGTACCTAAGCAGAGAGCCAGCTGCGGCGACAGGCTACTCGACCGACACGGCCACCCTGATGTCGAAGCCTGAGTCCCTGAATACTCCGCGAAACTCAAGCTGGTGCAGTCCGCTCGGCATTGGACCGCCCATGTGCCAGCCTTCGGACCGGTACGTCGAATCGGCGACCTTCGCTCCGGGAGCACCAGGGTCAGGCAAGGCCGGCTGACCGGGAAAGGTAACCGTCAGCGAGTTCAGGTAGACGTCGTGATTGAAAGCATAGGTGAAGGAGGTTGAGTCGCCTGACTGAGACCTTGCACCGGCTGCATTGACCTCGAGCACTTCGTGCCTTGCCAACTCGATGTCTCCAGCATCGACGGTCCAACCTTCATAGACCATCAACGGCTTGCCCGGAAAGCCCGATTCCAGGGAATCGCCGTAAACGCCGGTCAGGTCACCGTCACTGACTTTGCCATCTGCGTCCTCGTCCAGCCATGCCAGCAAGTAGTACGCCCCCGGTACAACGACCGGAAACTCGAATGACGCGCGGAAAAACTCGCCGCTGGAATCCGGGGTGACTTCGTACAGCGGAGCCGAATCCCAGACAACGCTGTCGTGCAGCTCGACCCGCGACAGCCGCACGTCGCCCTGCTCTCCCGGCTTGAGTGTCAGTCGGCCGTACACCGTCGTTGGAAACCGGCAGCCCGTCAGCAGGCATACTGCGACGAAACCGGCGACTTGTACCGCGGACCGCACCAAGCTGCAGCGCACGTCGTTACCGACCGGAGTTTTCAAGGTTGCCCAGCGCCTCGTGCACCTGTTGTTCAAGCCGCTTGATGCCAGCCTGCCGGTCTTCCGAGCTGCGCAGGTAGCTGTTGGCGACGTTCTGCTGCGTCTCTGACTCGGCCTCATCACCGAGCAGCACGGCCTTGACCGAAACCTCTGACTTCGCGTAGAAGGCGTAGCGGTCTTCAGCGTCGTCACGCATCGACTTCAGATAGCGGTCGAGCGCCGTGTACAACACACCGAGACGGAACGCGGTTCGCGATCCTGCCTCTCGCGAAAGTCTGAGTACGACCTCAGCCTGCCGTCGCGCCAGCGCGACGTCACGACGAGCGCTATCCGCGATGATGACGGCCTTGCGCTGCTTCGCAAGCGCGTCATCTGCTTTGTCACCGGTGATGACGTTCTGTGATGACAACTCAGATGCCCGCAGCCACTTCTCGCCCGCGGCAGCTACGAGCGTATCGACCGCAGCGGCCGCTGACCTTGCGATCTCGGCACCGCTGGGCTTCCGCGGCACTGCTGCCGGCTGGACGGCCGTCTGTGGGCTCGCCGGACTCACGCTTTCAGTCGGGTGAATCGTATCTTTGGCCGCCGTCACGCCGGACAGGACTACGGGCGGGGGACGATAGGAGATTATGAGCATAAGCGCCACGACCATGAGGATTGCCGCGGCCAGGAGAGTGATCGTCCGCACGCGCGCCACCCGCACTGCCTGCCGTACATCCGGCTTGAAAACAAGCTCCGGTGGTGATGACGGTGACTGGGACTTCTCGTCAGGCCCCTGCGCATCGCGTGGTTCAGAGCCGCTCAAATCATGCCTTTCGGTAAGACCATATTGCCGCGTCAAGCTGGTGTCAACAACCGCAGTTGCTTGACATGAACCAGTCGTCGGCTATCTTGGACTCGACGATGAAGATTCGAGATAGATGTGGTGTTGTCGGCCTCGATGGTCGACTGACATGATGCTCGCCGGGGTCTTGTCGCTCATCGCCGGTGCTGCGTTCGGCTCCATTCCCTTCGGCTACATCGTCGGCCGTCTCAAGGGGATCGACATCCGCCAACACGGCTCCGGCAACATCGGATTCACCAACGTTCAGCGCACAATGGGCTGGACGTGGGCCGCACCGGTTCTGCTGTTGGACGTCGCAAAAGGCCTGGCCCCAACCGCGTTTGCCCGTGGCTTCGGTCTGATACCGGCGCTCGTGGGAATCGGTGCGATCCTCGGCCACGTCTTCTGCCCTTGGCTCGGATTCAAAGGGGGCAAGGGCGTCGCGACCACCATCGGCGTTGCCGCCTTCCTCTGCCCGCGTAGCTTGCTTGCCGGGCTCGGCGTCTACCTCATCGTGCTTGCCGCAACCGGCTTCATATCGCTATCCTCCTTGGCGTTTGCAGCTACCTTGCCAATGCTGACAGCCCTATTCTACAGGGACAGCATTTATCTACTCGCGTTTGCCATTGCCGTCGCACTCGTTATCACGATCCGGCATGTTTCCAACATTCGACGCCTCACCGCCAGGACTGAACCGCGTCTCGGGCTCTGGCTCAGGCTGTTCCGAAGAACGTGAAGATCGCATTCGTCGGAGCCGGCCGTTGGGCGCTCGCCCTGGGAATCCGACTGGCCGCGAACGGACATGAGGTATCCCTTTGGGAGTTCAATCGCGCAAACTTGGAACGCCTGGCCTCGACCCGACGTCACCCTGATCTACCAGAGGACGTAACGGTACCCACGACCGTTTCCGTGACAAGTAACTTGGGTGGCGCCGTCGCTGCCGCACAGGTGGTTGTGTTCGCCGTGCCTTCCGAAACACTGGCCGACGTAGTCCGACAGGTCAGAGCTCTGAACCCGAGACCTCAGATGCTGGTGACAGTCACCAAGGGTATTGAACCGAAGTCACTGAAGCGGCTGTCGGTCACAATCAGCGGAGTCCTGCCCGCGCTGCCGGTCGTCGTGCTGGCAGGCCCGGGCATCCCCTACGACGTGGCTCTTGGCGACCCGACTTCGCTGGTCGCGGCATCAGCTACCGAAACCGCGGCTGCGACGGTACGAGACGCCTTCACGGGCGGCAACCTCAGGGTCTACTCGCACGGCGACGTAGTTGGGGTCGAACTCGGCGCGGCTCTGAAGAATGTCATCGCCATCGCGGCCGGGGTTGCCGACGGAATCGGCCTGCGCATCAACGCCAAGGCAGCGTTGCTGACGCGAGGGCTTGCCGAGATCACTCGCCTTGGACTAGCGTTCAACGCGAACCCACTGACCTTTGCTGGGCTATCGGGCATGGGCGACCTGATGGTGACTGCCTTCTCCGACCATTCCCGAAACCACGCGCTCGGCGTCGCCGTCGGCCGCGGCGAGCCAGCCGCTCAGGCACTGTCCGGGCTGTCAGGAGTTGCTGAAGGCGCGGTAACCGTGCGCTCGGCCAGAGCCTTGGCCGGCGCCCAGCGAGTCGAGATGCCGATTACCGAAGAGGTCTACCGGATGCTGTATGAAGGCATCTCCCCTCGCGACAGCATGGCGAGGCTGCTGCGTCGAAGCCCCCGTCAGGAGATATGGAAGTGACTCGAAGCAAGCGCTACTTGGTGACAGAAGTCTGCCGGAAGCTTGGCCTCAAACCCCACATCCTCCGCTACTGGGAGCGCGAGTTCGACATCAAGCCCGGCCGCAACTCGGCCGGCCGCCGCATCTACA
>CAYOCZ010000225.1:0-3845 GCA_964402475.1 uncultured bacterium
GGCGTGCGCTCGCCGCGACGCCCCCGGCCCGGGTGGTGGGCCTGCCGTTTGTCTTTGACGGGCAGGTGGGGCGCTTGCTGGCTTTCGGTTACGTGGCGCAACGCATGAAAATCCTGACACAGCAGCGTCTCGATGGCGTGATTACTCCTGAGGAGGAGGACGCCGAGTACGCCAAACTCCAACGCTGGGTGGATCGTGGGAATCATGACTACCAGAAACCGTATTCTGCCACCCGTGATGTGGGATTGCACTGAGGGGCCGTTAGCAGCGGTCTTGGTCTACCTGGCCGGGTGGCTGGGCGGCAAGCGGAGGCAGATTGCGGCGGGCTTGAAGCGGCTGGCGGAACGCGTGGGCGCGTAGACGCTGCCGCTTCTCCTGACAGTCTGTGGTTGCAGACCGGTATCGGGGGGAGGACCAGGCGATGAGCGACAACATTGCGACCAAGCGGTACACCATTCGATTCGACGACACTTAGAAATAGGTGACGCCATGCAGACACAGATTCTTGACATGCCCGCCCGGGTGGGGCGCAAGCAGGCCGTCGCGATCCGCGAATTGATGGCCAACGCGGGCGCACGGATCACGGGGCTGCGGGTCGAGGTCACGATGCTCAACGGGGAGTTGCACCTGATCGACCCCGACGGCGGGCACACCTGGCGCGCGAACAAGGACAGCCTGGTCGGCGGACCTATTTCCGGGGAGACGACATGAGCAAGCAGATACAAACTCACATCGCAGAAGCCCGCCGGTTCCTGCTGACGAGCAATTACCCGGAAGAGGGCAAGGACTTCTACGGGGTCCTCTTGGATGCTGCGGCAACTGCGGTCAACGGCACGGAAGACAGACCCAGGGCGAACTCACAAGCCCTTGCCTTGCTTGCCGTCGCATTTGTCAAGCAGTGCGTGAGGCAGGAATTGGCGCGGGCTCCGGCAGGGGTGGACGGCTGGTTTCGCAAGGCGTACCCCTACCGCTGGCCTGTGTGCGTGTTTCTGTCCTGTGCCGTGTTCAGTCCGCACGTTGCGGCAATCGTGCAAATCGTGGCGGCGACTTGGAGGTGAGCCATGGGAACGATGCACATCCGCTGCCACGACTGCCACGACGAAGCCAGACTGGAATCGGAATGGCCGGCCGCGGCAGCACTCTTCGAGGGTTGGTGCTGTGGAGAGGATGGGCGATGGCGATGCCGGAACTGCTCGGCGCGGTACGAGTCCCGGACGAACACGATCTATCGTCGCGTGATGCGACTGCTCAGGAGGTCGTCTTGAGCAATCTACCAGAACCTGGTGGGCATTTCTCGGGATGGGCGCAAGGCGTCTTCCTCTACCCGTGCAACCTGACCCAGCCGTGGCCCTACGATATTCAGCGGCCAGATCCCGAGTTCTTCACGGGCCGACACTTCCTACTGCTTGAGGACGTTCACTACTACTGCAAGGGCCACGATCTCCCGAACTCAGCCAGCGCCGGTCTTCTATCGGACGGAGGGACGATCCGCACGGCCCTGGGATGGCGTGTTGTCTCCACCCCTTTCCGGGATTTCCTGCTTGCGTGGCTGATTCACGACCAACTCTGCAAGACGGCCCGAGAGGTCGCTGTCTACGATCACGAGCACGGGGTCAAACTGCGCCTGTACGCTGACAGACTTACCTACCCGATGCTCTGCGACCTCGGCTCCGGCCACCTACGAGCACGGGCTGTATACAGCGCCGTTCGCAAGGGCGCTTGGCTGGCTGGATTGACATAGAGAGGAAAAGACCATGAAGGCGCAGGACATCATTGACGAGGTGCGGAGGGGCATACACGACGAGAACGCGCCCTACAAGGTTGCTGACGAGTTGATGCGTCAATTCGTCGTGGACGGGCAGAATGACATCGTGTCGAACTCGACAGAGGCCGCAACCGACTCAGACGGGACCAAACTCACCGTGACAGACCCGGACAATCCTGGGGCAACCCTCTCCATTGGCAACGAGTGGCGCTCTGCCCTATTCAAGTACGTCGCCGGGCGTTCCTTTGAGCTCAGGGGGTTTGACTCGGAGAACCGGAAGCGCGCGGACAAGATGTGGGAACGCTACCAGAAGGACCTCATGTAATGGCCAATGCAACCCTAGCACAGCTTCGCCAGGACTACCCCGAAGCGGATGCCGTCCTGATGTCCGTGGCGGAACTCCCGGAATCCAAAGTCCTCAAGATCACGCGGGGTTGGAAGAGCGTCGAGAGCGGGGACACCGTAGACGATGCCGCCTTGCTGGCCGAGTACACGTCTCCCGACAACCCCCAAAAGCAACGCTGGATGCGCGATCCCGTCATTGGGCAGAACACGGTGCGCGAGGGACTGTTCTGGTGCGTCAGCGTGGCCGGAGCTGACCGTGACTCACAGCAGGGCAACAAGGGGCTCTACCAGACCTTGCAGCAAGTGTACGACCTTGCCGGGGGCATTGCGGGCCTTGTGGCGGCTCCCTACCTCGACACTCAGGACGACGAGCTGATCCGTGCCTTCGGGATCACGAGCGGGCGTGGACAGAAGCGCGTTCTGGTCTGGAACTCCATCTTTCCCTCAGCGGCCAACAAGACGCTGTGTGAGACGACCTTTACCGACCAGGACCTTGTGGCTGCCTTGGCTTCCGGCTGGCGCTACCAGTCCCGGAAGTGGACGCCACACGAGGACGGCACGGTCGAGTTCATGGTTGTGTTTGCCAAGGCGACGTGGCGCCGCTGGGCACCGGCTACGGCATGGGCGGCGAGCACGGACTACAGCAAGACCAGTCAGGTGACGAGCGACGATCTGTGGTACGACGCCACGGTTGAGCATACCAGCGGGGCCGCCTTTGCGACGGACCTTGCTGCCGGCAAGTGGCGGCTGACCCGAGATCCCGACACGACCAGTCCGAGCGAGACCGGCCGGAAGACCGAGCGGCGGACCCGGACGTGGACCAGTTTCGACAAGGCCGACCAGGCCACGGTGAAGGCCGCGCTAGCCGCCGACAGCGGAGACCACGTGGACAGCGGGTATCACGTCCTGGAAGTCAGCGTGACGGACAACCAGGACGGCAGCGTGTCCTTCACTCAGACCGAGACCGCCAAGGTGTCGGAAGTCGCGAGCAGCGATAACAACCTTGAGGGCTCCGAAGTCTTGAGCCCCCACGATTTCGAGCCCATCACCGTGACGCGGAAGCGGAGCGTCTATCGGCGATTCAGCGCGGCCGAACTCCTGACGCTGGACACGGGCGGGGAAAACGCAGAGACGACGCCGGACGGCTACACCTTCATCAGCCAGGACCCCGACATTGACGAGCACGGGCTCTACACGCGGGTCTACCGCTACGAACTCATGTCCTGCGTGGCGTGGGAAACGGAAGACGAACTCACGACCAACGACAAGGATTCCTACAACCACATGACGGTGTGGAACTCGGACCGCAATGGCGAGCGCCGAGCGAAGACGTGGCTCAACATCCAGAACGCGGACATCACGATCGCGCAGACCTACCTGAACACGGACACCAACGCCGACAACGATTTCCATGTCCTCGAAGTCGCCGTGAACTCGAACGGCAACGGCAGCAGCAATCTGGTCCAGACCTCGGTGAAGAAGACAACCGAAGTCGCCACGACCGATGACCATCTGGCGAGCACGGAGCTTTTGGGCGCACACGACTTCGAGCCCATCACGCTCAGTCACAAGACCAGCGTGTATCGGATGTATAGCGCCGCCGAGCTTGACGCCATCACGGATGCTGTCCCACTAGATGGCTACGTCCTGGTCAAGACCGATCCCGACATCCTGGAAAATGGGCTCTACACGCGGGTCTACCGCTACGAACTCATGTCCTGCGTGGCGTGGGAAA
>CAYOCZ010000225.1:3945-5665 GCA_964402475.1 uncultured bacterium
ACGCGGACATCACGATCGCGCAGACCTACCTGAACACGGACACCAACGCCGACAAGGATTTCCATGTCCTCGAAGTCTCGGTGCGGTCCAACGGGAACGGCAGCGTCAATCTCACGCAGGTCACGGTCAAGCAGACCACGGCGCTTGCCGCCACGGACGCCCGTCTGTCGGGATCACGGATGATCGGGCCGCACGACTTCCAGACCGGGACAGTCACGACGTACCGCAGCGTGTACCGGGACTACAGCGCCGCCGAGCTCATCGCCATCGACGAGACCGCTCCGGACGAGACCTACCGGCTGGTCAGCATGTCGCCCGACATCGAGAGCAACGGTCTGTTCTCGCGGACCTACAGCTACGAGGTCGTCAGCTATCCGGCCTGGGCCCATGACTCCGGCGCGGCAGACATCACCACGTATCGGCAGCCCGGCACGAACCAGCAGGAGATCGTCAAGGTCTGGCTGTTCATTGCGAAGGGTGACGTTGACACAGCAGAAGCCGCGTGCCGGAATGGGACAGGCCACTTTGCCGTGACAAGCGGCTACGTCGTAACAGACGTGAACATCGCGAACCGCGGCAACGGATCGGTGAATGTCGTCCAGATCCAGCGCAAGCAGTTGAACGCCGATGCCACTAACGAGGACGGCATGGCGGCGGCCACGGAGCAGTTGAACGCGCACGGCTGGTTCCCCGGCGTGCTGACAACGGTGGTCACGCGGTACACTGATTGGAAGAAAGACGGCGACGACAAACTGCCGGACGGGGATGAAGTGACGGCTGGTGGCGATGTGGTCTCCAACACCCCATTCCTTCAGGGCAACGGCTTGTGGGGCCGAACGGTGGTCACGAAGACGCCGGAATGGGAGAATACGTGGAACGACAAGGTGCTGGTCTCAGAGTCCGATACCGCAGGGCACGGGCTGTCCGAGACGCATGTTGTCGGTGGCGTTGCACAGGACGACTTGGACGATGTAGTCGAAGTCGCAGAAGCCCCCGACGACAACCGCGTGATTGCGAACGTATCGGCCCGCGAGGGAAAGGCTGGCGAGCGACTGGTGTCTCAGACGCAGCGGATTGCGTATGGTACGGCGCTGGCCCCAGGCGCTGCCGTCGTCACCCGGCTCAAGGAAGAGGAAGGGTCCTCGCCACGGATGCTCAGGCGCGAGTGGCGGCGCCGGACGCTCGCCGCAAAGACCACGCTGATTGGAGCGGGCGGCGCGGCCGTCAGTGACGCAACCTACACGTGGCCGGATGACGACACAGCAAAGACCTACACGCACCTGGACGTTGTTGTCGAAGACCACGGGGACGGCGCGTACACCGTTGTCCAGTATCTCAGGTACGCATCCGTCACGATCACGACAGGCAGTCCCTACTTCACGAAGACGACTTATGAGTACAAGACCTACACCAAGACATCAAACGACGATAAAAAGGTGCTGAAGTACACCAGATATTCGGCCTGCATGTACAGCGAGTCGGACCTGATTACGTGGCTCACGGGCGCGGCACAAGCCGACACCAAGGCTGTCGCTGGCTCGTTGCAGCACAAGAAGACGGGTCCGATGGCGTGGTCTGGCACTATCCTGAAGCTGCCCGACGCCGACATTGGGAATTGGGGCTAACCATGATGCCAATTCCATACGACCAGATGGAAGAAGCCGCACGGCGCAAGCGCGACCTTGACGACGCCGCGCAGGGCCTTGCCAACTCCAAGACC
>CAYOCZ010000226.1:0-5641 GCA_964402475.1 uncultured bacterium
TCCCAACCGACGAGGAGGTTGTCGGTCATGCTCGTGTTCGCAGCAGTCAGGTAGACGGGTATGAGCGGGTTCACGAGCCCTCCGAGCTGGCGCGGCTGGAGTTCGTCCCACGAAGTCACGCTCATCAGCGCACCGCCCAGTGTGAGCCGGTTCCAGAGCGATAGCTCAATGCGCTGGGCAGCGAGCCAACGTGGTTTCACACCCCATCGTGACAGCAGCGAAGTGAAGGAGAGGAACTTGAAGTTACCGTAGTTCGCGCAGAGCTGGATATGGTCGAGCGCCGGCGCGGTATCGTCCAGCATCACTGAGCCGGTATAGCCCGGACCCCAGACGAACTCATCCCGACCTAGTTCGAGGCGTAACCACGGTATCCGGAACGCGAGGTAGGCAAGCTCGGTCTCAAGCGTAATCAGGTCGCGCCAGGGCAGAACTCGCGTTCCTGGGATGTGCAGGCCGGAGGAATCGGGCGAGATGAGGGTTTCGACCAGCCCGGGGTTCCAGGCGGTTAGTTCGAACCTTTCGTAGAAGGTGAAGTTGTCGTTTGGCCGGTTGCTGATAACGGCACCCAGCGACAGGTGCTGCGTGTCCGAATTCGCACCGGCGCGGGAGAAGAAGTTGCAGCGGGCCTGGGCGTCTCCGAGGTCGGAAACCGGAATGCGGACGGTTGGACGGCGGGCCGGCAGGGCCGGCAACTCCGACCCGAACTCGAACTCCAGACGCTTCAACGCCGCACGCTGCGCCGGGCCGATCGCGTTTGGGTCGGCGCCGCGCGCCTCCAGCAGCAGCCGCACGCACTCGGCTCTAGTCCAGGGTTTGCTCGTGGACGGCATCGAGTGGATGAGGCCCGATGTCTTCAGCAGGTCGAGGTCGTCGTAGAGCCTTGAATCGGTCGGCAAGTTCTCAAGGCTTGCGGCCGTGGCTAGGGCCACGGCCGCAGCCAGCAAGAGGCCGATGCGCACTGCTACTTTATCACTCCCAGCCAGTCGCGCAGCATGAACTGCAGCCGGCCGAGCAACAGCGACACTCGGGCCATCACCGTGTAGCCGAACGAGGCGCCGAACCCGATCATGATGTAGACGATGCCGATGTTCGACACCGTCTTCAGGGCTCCCTTCTGCTCACGCGAGAAGAAGAAGTAGACCACCGTCGTTATCACTCCGACCAAGATGATGACGTTCCAGACGATGCTGTCCCATCGCGCGAGCATCTGGGCCGTGAACAAGCTGCCTTGGACCTGCTTGATGATGTTCGCCTGGAGGATGGCGGGTATTGCCACGCCCGACCCCCAGCCGAGCACGAATCCCATCGGTATCCGTACCGCCCATGCAAACCTTTGGACGAAGATCGCGAAGTAGCAGATGCCCAGCAGCGCCGGGATGATCAGGATGATGCGCCCCTGCCCGAACAGCGGGTCGATCAGGTCGGGCTTGAAGAAGTTCCAGTAGTAGATGGCGATCATGTACCCGACCGACAGCCCGACGTAGAGGTGCTCGGCGAACTTGTAGAGCGGGTTGTCGCCGAGCAGGAAGGAGAAGATGAACAGCGTCAGCAGCGCGCCGATCCAGATCCATATCCCCTGGGCGGACATCAGCAGTTGCAGCACGTGCATCATTTCCTCCATCTCGACGTCAGCAGGAACCCGACGTTGCCGACCACGATCAGCAGGATTATGGCCAGGTGGGCCATCGACTGGGAGTCCATCGCTTGGATCGCCGGAGTCGACGCCTCGGTGTAGCCGGACTGGCCGATCAGGTACTCGTACTCGGCCGCGCCCTTCATTCCGCCCAGCAGCCCGTTGAGCTGGCCCGACTGCAGGTAGGGGTAAGCGTCGGCCGCCGACACTGCCGTCATCCCGGTGCCGAGTTTCTGACCGAAGCGCGACTGGACGTAGGGTATCCAGAGCGTCAGCGCGCCCGGGTCACCAGCCGACAGCGATATCGCGAACGGTATCTGGTTGAAATTCCTGATTCCCTGCATCATCGGCAGCGACTCGAGCGGGTTGCCGTAGTGGTCAGTCGGGAAGGTTTCGGGGATGCTCTTGCCCATCCCCAGCACCACCGCCGCGAACCCCGGCTTCCAGCCCAGGTAGACGTAGTCCTTGCCATACTCCTTGCCATACTCGGGCGCGATTTCGTTCAGCGCCTGCTCGCCCAGCCCGACTCCGGTTACCCAGAGCCCCATCATCAGCACCCGGACGTTCCGGGCGAAGGCGTGGCGCAGGATGCCGGTCAGCATCGGGTATAGCTCGGGCATCGACTGCGGGTCGAAGTCCACCGACAGCAGCAGCGGTTGACCCTCGGGTTCGATCTCCTCCACCGCCTGGAACAAGTTCCGGGCCGGCGGCGTCACCTTGCCCAGGATCTTCAGCGGCAGGAAGAACGGCACGATCACCACCACCGCAATGAACGCGAAGATGATCCGGCGGTCAATCTTCGTCAGCGCGTCGCCCAGCTTCATGACCGTCCCCCTCCGAGCCAGCCGCGCTCAATCCCGAGGATGATCTTCAGCGACGTGCCGATGATGCCCAGCGCGACCCCGAACAGGATGCCGCGCTTGGCCGCCATGCTCGGCACGTTGAGCAGCCACTGGGCGACGTCGGGCAGCTTCGGCCAGATCGCCGAGCCGATCGGCACCATCCCGATCATCACCACGAAGGCCGCGATCAAGAGCAGCGTCGCCTCCTTGTTGCGGGCACGGAACGCCCGGTAGGCGGCCGACGCCATGTAGAACGCCAGAGTCGCGAACATGGTCGCGCCCAGCGGCACCATCAGGTTCTCGTACAGCGTCTGCATGTGGAACGAGAAGCTGCCGATGCTCGTCGGTATCAGCTTGGGCGCTTTCGGGTCGACCCCGCCCAGCAGTCCGACCGCCGCCATCACCGTCATTCCGACCAGGGTTACGACCGAGTAGCCCCAGCCCGCCGCCTTGCGGCGGACCTTCACCCCGTGGTGGAAGACCACCGACCTGACCCCGAGCACCAGTGCGAACGCCGAGATGATCCGCACCCAGCGCAGCGACTCGGAGAAGATCGTCTCCGATACCGCGTGGGGGATGAAGAACTGGATGATCATCACGACGCCGGCCACGAGGCAGAGCAGCCTGGGTATTGTCTGTTTCATCATCGCCTCCTAGCCGACGTTGAAGAACCCGTGGACCGCCTCGAGCGCATCCCAGCCCTTGACGCCGCTCAGCAGCAGCAGCGCCGATCCGGCCAGCAGGATGCCGAGGATGAGTATCTTGCCCCAGTCCTGGGCCTTGAGCGAGCCCAGCAGCACCGGGTCGCGCGACAGGTAGGCCGAGGCGGCGTAGAGCTCCTCGCCGATAAGCGTGTAGTCGCAGGCGGTGATGAAGAACGGCAGCTGGTGTACCGAGTCGGTGCCGGCGATCTGGATGGCGCCGGTCGCCGCCCCGGTCTCCGCCAGGATCAGCGACTCCGCCCAGAACATCCCCATCAGCAGGTTGGTCGCCGGCTTCTCGCGCACCATGATGCCGTCCACCGCTGCGGCGAAGGCGAACTGGTTGTCGGACACGAAGAAAACGTTGTCTTTCTTGAACCCATCCGGCCGCCCGACCTCGGCGTAGGCTTCCTTGACCATCTCGGTCGCCACCGTGTAGACGATCGGGTCGCGGTTCGGCACCAGCAGGTCGGTGCCGTACTGGGCGGTTTTCTTCGCCACCTCGCTCAGGATGTTGAGCGCGGCGATGGTCGATATCTGGCTGATGCCCGCCAGCCCGGGCACGAAAAGTATCGGCCGGCCCATCTCGGTCGCCCGGCCAACCGCCTCCTCGACCGCGTCCAGCCCGGCGATCCGGCGGATGAACAGCTTCTTTCCCGACCGGGCGTGGCCGATGAAATAGAACGCAAGGCCGGCGAACAGTGCGAAGCCGATCAGTACGTTCAACCGGTTCGTGTTGAACCACTGCCCCCGGCTCACCGCGACGTTCGACAGTTCCGACGGCGCACGCAGGGTGTCGGCCAGCGCCACCACGCGGTAGCTGAACGGCCGATTGTCGGGCACGCCGTCGTCTTCGTACCGAGTGTGCGCCGGCTTGGCCGTGCCGACCAACGACTCGACCCCGGCCGCGTCGGCGCGCAGGACATCGTACCCGGTGAGGCTTTCGGCGTCGCCCCCAGATTCCCAGCTCACGATGATGCTGTGGCCCGCATCGTTGGGTTTGTCGCGCGCGGTCACCGCTCCCGGCGGGCTGATGCCGACCGCCAGAATCAAAACCAGCAACACGCTCATATGATCACTCCTTGGTTTGGTTGGCCGGTGTCTTCGTGGCTTCCGCTCCTCGTCAGCCTTCCGGCGGTTGCTCCGGACACTGACACGGCATCTCGTGGCACTTCGGGCAGCCATTGGCGTACTTTGCGCAGGCCGCTTCCATATCTATGCCCTCGAGCGTGGCTAGGCTCGAGAGCCACGCGAACACGTCCGTGAATTCCTCTTCCAGATTGGGTCGGTCGCCCTTGCGCATTGCCCGGGCAAGCTCACCGGTCTCCTCGACCAGCCAGCGGAACGTTCCGTCCCTGCCGCGCCGGCTGTCCTTGTCGAAGTAGATGTCACGGATGAGCTGCTGGAACTCGGTGATGGTCAACGCGTCAGTATGGCCAAAAAGAGGGGAGAGTCAAGCAAGCGAGGAAGGAGTGTGTCCGCCCGCGACTCCAGGAAGCCGAAGCGGGCGGAGTCCGCCTCACCACGGCCACGCGGGTACTCTGGACTCGATCCGGTTCTGCAGCGCAGTGTCGAGACCCACGAAGAAATCAAAGGCGGTTATCTGCTCGAGACGATCAACCGCGAGCCGGTACTTGGACGTGGGGTCAGGGTTCTTGGTCGGCTGGTTCGGGACCAGGAACGCGTATGCGCACCACCGACCTTTGGCGTCCCTGGTCAGGATTGCGTCGAACAGGTGCGTGGGTACGGCCACGCGGTTCTGTCTGTCCCGCTTAATCCAGGTCTTCGGATTCGCCGCCTGGCTGTCTTTGCCCATGAACGCGTCGCCGGTTACGACCCAAGCTTCGCCCACGTCTTTGATCATGTCACGAATCTGACCTTCGAGGTCCCGCCAGATTCCCCGATTCGTGCTCGGGTACTGCGGGCTCATGTTCGACAGCACGAAAGTCGCGGCCATCGCTTCCTTGCTGCGGGTGAAATTCCCGGCCGGGGCAAGGTGGCCTCGGTCGAAGGTCCTTCCCCTGTAGTCCCTAAGTGTGGACCGGGCCTTCACCGGGGCCTCAAGGTCGGGCCGGAAACTGCTCTTGCGCTTTGCTGTTCCCTTGAGGTCCTCAGCGGTCAAATGATAGGCAGACCAGTAGGGGATACGCCAGTGGTCGCTGTAGTTGATGACGTAGTAGCCCTTGTCGAGGACACGGCCCTTGATCCCCGCCACGCCGTACTGGATGTTATGGTTGGGCGTGTCGCGGATTGTGTCGGCCGCAGGCAGGGCAGATACGAAGCTGGACACGGCGGTCGCGTACACAGCCGCGACCACCACTGAGCATTGGATTCGGCTCATGATCGTCAATACTCCTGTCTCCGGGAACCAGCACAAGCGTAACATGTCCGCAGCCGACTAGTCAAGCTCTGCCGTCCCGGCAGTGCGTCAGATCGGCAGGGCTTGGGGCCCTCGGACTGCGGGG
>CAYOCZ010000227.1:0-5630 GCA_964402475.1 uncultured bacterium
GATCGCGGGTATGTGGCCGGGGAATGCGAGCACCGGTACCGCACGGTCCAGTTCGACGGCCAGGCAGAGCTCGTCGCCGACCCGGACGAGAAGCTCCGCGCCTTGCGACTGCTCATCGAGCGGCTCGAGCCGGCACCGGAGCCGGTCAAGGCGCGGCTGCTCAAGCCGGAGCGGCTCGGCGGCGTGGCAGTCATCCGGGTTGCGGTGAGCGGCTGGAGCGGCAAGCAGGGCCGCTAGCATTCACTTGACTAATTCCTTCACGGCCATAAGCTGAAGCCGATGAGCGAGAAGACGATACTAGTGGTTGATGACGACATCGGCATCCGCATGATGATGCAGAAGCTGCTGGAGTCGGCCGGCTACCGTGTAATCACCGGCGAGGAAGGCCAGTCAGCGCTCGAGGCGGCGTTGAGCCAGCGTCCCGACATGGTCATCACCGACATTGACATGCCGGTCAACGACGGATACAAGACGATCCAGATGTTCCGCCGCGACTCGGAGTTTCAGGCACCCGTGATCGTCGTATCCGGGGTCGTGGATATACGCGACGCGCAACTCGTGCTCGACGCCGGCGCGAGTGCCTTCTTTCAGAAGCCGGTCGACCAGGCCGCTCTGCTGAGCAAGGTCTCCGAACTGCTGACGGAGGGTTGATTCCTCGGTTCGGCCGAAGCCGGACCCCGGGTGGACCCGTGTAGCTGCCCGAACAGATAAGGACAATGCTGCGAACTTACGCCATCCGTGACAGCCGCGTCGTCGAGACCCCGGGCGGGCCGATATCGGTCCACGTTGCGCCGGGCGAGGCCGAGCGTCGGTTCCTGGTAGATTCCTGCCGGATCGATGAGCACACGCTCGCCTCCGCGCTGGACCCCGACGAACTCGCCCGCCTCGAATTCGAGCCGGACCACGCCGCGATCATCTACAAGCGGCCGCGCAACTACTCGGGTAAGGACGGCGTGCAGTTCAAGGTCATCTCCGGCGGCATTTTCCTGTTCAAGGACCGAATCGTCATCGTCCAGGCCGAGGACATCGCCCTTTTCGAAGGCAAGCAGTTCAACCGGGTCTCGACCCTGCCCGAGGTAATGCTCAAGCTCATCTACCGTTCCATCTTCCACTTCCTCGAGCACCTGAAGATAGTCAACTCCATCACGGTCGAACTCGAGCACAAGATCAACGAGGCGATGGAGAACCGCTACCTCATCAACCTGTTCGGGCTGGAGAAGAGCCTCGTCTACTACGTCAGCTCCATCAACTCCAATGACCTGCTCGTCGAGAAGATCAAGTACAACGCTGCCAAGTTCGGCTTCACGCCCGAAGAGACCGAGTATCTGGACGACACCATCATCGAGAACAAGCAGTGCGGTCGCCAGGCCGAGATCTACTCGAACATTCTCGCCAGCATGATGGACGCCCGCGCCTCCATCGTCTCGAACAACATCAGCGTGCTGGTGAAGACGCTGAACATCATTACCATCGGCATCATGGTGCCGACGCTCGTGGTTTCCATCTTCTCCATGAACGTCAGGCTGCCGATCGGCGAGGCCCACCCGCTTGCGTTCTGGGCAGTCATGGGCATGGCCGTGGTGGCGCTCGCAATCTTCATGTACTTCTGGTGGCGGAAGAAATGGTAGCCTGCCCCCGGCTTGACTGATGCCGAGAGCGGACTAGACTGCCCATCGTGGAACGCAGGCACATCCTGGTGGTAGAAGACGAGCGGCCGACACTGACCCTGCTCGAGAAGATACTGACCGGCGCCGGCTATCGCGTAACCGGGGTCCTGGACGGAATCGCCGCGCTCAAGGCGGCTCGCGCCGACCCGCCCGACCTGGTCCTGCTTGACCTGATTATCCCGGGGGTTGACGGATATGGAGTCTGCGCCCTGCTCAAACGAGACAGCACTTTCCGCGCGCCCGTCGCTGTCCTTTCCGGCCGGACCAATGAGAAGGATGTCAAGGCGGCACTGGGCGCCGGCGCCGACGCTTTCCTGCCCAAGCCGCTCGACCGCATGACCCTGCTCGCCAAAGTCGCCGAGCTGCTCGCTGCCGGACCGAAGCCCGAGACGATCGAGTCGCCGTGACCCAGACCGGGGACCAGCTGCTTGCCGGGCTGAAGGAGGCAATCCTGACCGAGCAGACCGGCATCCAGTTCTACACTGTCGCCGCCGGCAATACGACTGACGCCCAGGGCCGGGAGGTTTTCCAGCAACTGGCCCGGGACGAATCCGAGCATCTGCAGTGGCTGCGCAGGCAGTACGGCCACCTCGTCGCCGGCACGCCCTGGGAGGAGATGAGACCGGTGCCTCATGCCGATCTCTCCGGGCCCAGCCCGATTTTCTCGGCTGGTTTGCGTTCAAGGATCGGCGAAGCGCACTGGGAGATGACCGCGCTCTCGGTCGGACTCGCGCTCGAAGAGGCGACGATTATCCGATATCGGAAACTGGCTCAGGCCGCGGACCGGCCGGAGGTGCGGCGGTTCCTCGAGGAGCTGACAAAGTGGGAGGAGTCCCACGCCGAGGCGCTGAGCCGGCAGTCCGACCTGTTGAAGGAATCATACTGGCGCGAGGCCCGTTTCGCCCCGTTCTAACCCCGTCCCGGCTTCCCGACCGCTGCCGCTATTTCTTTGACGCGCGGCTCAGAGCGGAAATCAGAGTCCGCACCATGCGTTCACCGTCGCGGAGCTCCCCTTTGAGGCTGTCAGCCGCCGCGCCCGACTGACCGGGGACGGTCACAGCCAGCTGGCGCAGTCTTGTCAACTCGCTGCCGATCTGCGAGATCAGCTTCGCCTGCGTCGGGCTCGGCCGGTCCCTGACAACCTGCTTCCGCACGAGTTCGAATCGCGACTCGATGTCGTTCACTTCCTGGACCAGCATGCCGGCCACGTCGTTCCTGGCAGCGGCCCGGGCCGAATCGCGCTTCGCCCGAGCCGCGGCGCGATCCGCCTCTTTGCGTAGCGCCTGCTCCTGGCGTCTGGCTTCGCTGCGCGCCCGCTTCGCCCGGCCCGAATTCATGATGATGATGCCGACGATGGCGGCGATAGCGAGCACGCCGGCAAACACGAAGATGGCCGCGTTGTGCGGTCGCTCGCCGCGGTACCTCCCGCCGCGTATCTTCTGACCGCAGGCAAAGCAGCGTTCCTGGCCCTTGGCCACCGGTTCGCCGCAGTGTGGGCATCTAGCCATTTCTTCTCCTCAGAGCCGGACGCTCAGTCAGACCTCGAACAGCGCGGCGGACAGGCGGTTGGTTCATTGGGAACTGCCCAGCTCCCTGGTCAGTTCTTCGATCCGGCGCGTGCCGGCGTGGATGCTGTCCCGCAACATCTGTTTCTCGGTCTCGGCTGAGGACGCGAGGACAACCACGGAGTGGCGCAGCAGTGCGAGCTCGGCCTCGAATCGTTCGATGATGCTCTCCTGCTGCACAGTCGGGTATTCAGCCACCCGCACGCGGATCGACTGGAAGCGGCTCTCGATGCCGTCCAGCTCCGCCGCGAGTGCGCGCGCCTCGCGATCCTCCCTCGCGGCCCGCAGCGCATCTTGCCACTGGCGCGCGGCGCGTCGGGTCGAATCCTGGACGCGTGCGGCCTCCTCTTCCGCGAGCAGCGCCGCCTGCTTCTTGACGGCGTTGGCGCGGTTGAGCCACAGACCACCAAGTACCAGAACCACCGCCAGGCAGGCCGCGATGATCACAACCGGGTTCGCCCGATGCTCGGCCCGGTAGGCGCGCGTGCGGGCCTTCTGACCGCAGGCATAGCAATACTCCTGCCGGTCCGAAACCGGCTCTCCGCAATGCCGACATCGTGCCATCAGCCCACCTCAGAGCAGAACGCCCAGGTCGATTTCCAGCAAGGCGGTCGGTTGGGTGATGCCGAACGACTCAAGCACCGCGGGATGGACCTCACCGAGCACGCCCCAGGCGATCTCCCGGTCCGCAGCCCGGAGGGAGACCCGGCCGCAACGGCCGGGTATGAGTGTTCCGCACTCAAACGGCTCTATTCGCAAGTCGCGCCCGAACTCGCGCGCGAGCGTGTCCAGCGTCTGCTTCGCCTCGGTGTAGCCAATCTTCGGCCCGGCAATCGCCGCCGCGAGCTTGCGCCGCGTGCGCACTCCGGTCTCCAGGTCAGCCGCTGTCTCAAAACAGTCGCTGGCTTCGAAGACATACTGCGGCATTTCTCGCGTGGTGTTGACGCGGAGTGTGCTCAGGAGGCCGGTGATGAGCTGCTCGCGCGCCATGGTCTGTTCAACGCTTGTCGGGTTCTCAAGCCGCACGTAGTGCTTCGGCACCGATGACCCGAGCTTGTCGTAGTGCTCCTCGACGTTGGTCAGTGCCGGGGTCATGAGCTCCAGGAACCCGAGTCCGGTCATCACGCGCCGTGCGGTAGTCGAAAGTTCCTCAATCGACTGGTGGCTCCCCACGGTCATGCTCGGGACAAGCCGGGGTTTGATGTTGTGGTACCCGTAGCCGATGGCGACGTCCTCGAAGATGTCGTACTCGTGCATGATATCGGCGCGGTATGCCGGAATCTGCACCTCCAGCAACTCTCTTACGTTTGTGTGGGCCGCGTCCTGCCTGGCACGATCTGCGGAATCTGCGCAATCTGCGGATTTCCTCTGCACGCCGTAGCGCATCCGCTCGAGCACGGCCGGCATGTCTGGCACCTTCACGCCGATGAGCTTCTCGGCCGCCTTTGGGTCAATCGTCAGCACCTGCGGCCTCAAGTTCGGCGTCGCTTCCCTCTCGCCGACAGAATAGACAACCTGCACGGTTTCGACCTTCCCGCCGAGGTCGGCGAGGCCGCAGGCGATAACCGCGATCGTTTTCTCAATCGCGTTCTTGTCCGGCCCGGTCACGTCGATGAACAGGTTCCGGGTCTTCTGCGTCACTCGCGTGTCTTCGCTGTTGATGATTGGCGGCATCGAGAGCACCTTGCCGCCGGTGTCGCAGAGCAGCGGATACTTGTCGAGTCTCTCCAGGAGGTGCCTGTAACCGACACCTTTGGGATGCTGGTCGAGAATCTCCTTGGGTGTTACCGCCCGCATGCCATCGGGCATGCCGGAGAGCGGGATGAACTTCACGCCGTCGGGTGCTACCGCCGAATACTCGAAGCCCGGTTCCACCGTATCGAGGTCATACACGCCGATTGACGCGCGCCGGCGGTTCCGACCCAACGCCCAGTGCAGGTTCTCCTGCATCTTCATCACGGTCTTCACGGTCTCGTCGTCCATCACGAGCCCGCGTACGACGCAGGCGACGATGTAGGGCCGGATGTGCTCTAGGCCTGGCTGCACCGTGACCTTGAACCCGGAAGGCTCCATGCGATACACGGGCAGGCCAGTCTCGATGCCGAGGTAGCCGCGCAGCGCCCGCGCCAGTCCGGCTGCATCGAACATGTCTGGCCGGACCGGCAGCAAGCTGATGCGGATGACCTCGGCAGTGCCCGCCTCGACCACCGTCTTTCTGCCACACCATTCGCACGCGCCGTTGAAGCTCTCCTGCTCGAGCACCTCGGTCAATTGGCCGCACTTCTCGCAGCGATAGGACGTCACGCTTGCCGTGCCTTCGACGTCGTTGCCCAGCTGTTCCAGCGCGGCGACGAGCTCGTCGCGGCTCAGACTCTTGCCGATGAGCCGCTTGAGCGTC
>CAYOCZ010000228.1:0-3669 GCA_964402475.1 uncultured bacterium
GGGCGGTTCCGTGCCGGGCTTCCGCCGGAGCAACTGGGCGGCGACGGCTGGCAGCGTAGGCGTCACAATCACGAACGGGGCCGCCTCCACCCGATTCCAGGTCGCGGGCGGTGGGTCGGGCGGCGCAGAGCGATCGCTGGTCAATGGCTACGAGTTCCGGGTCAACGGTTCGGCGACGCCGTGGTTCGAGGCCCGGAAGCTCATCCCCGCCGCTGGTGAGGATCACTGGAACTGGGATGCCTACGGCGACCAGCCGATCATAGTCACCTGCTCCTGGGCGGGCGCGGGCGACAGGACGTTCCTGCTTCGGATCACTTACCTGACCTTCGTGGAGACGGATAACTACGCAACTGTAGGCCGCGTCTGGGGCCGCGTGACGACTCCACGCGAAGCGGATATGCTGCTCACCGTGCCCGAGGCGTCAAACGGCCTTGAGGTGCAACTTGACATCGACGCCAAGTTCCCGGACGGGGAGACGACGGAACCGAACCTGACCTGCATCACGGACCTGGCATTCCTGGAGCTGGTCGCCGGGGATGACATTGAGTTCACCCTCTGGGAACTGTGGCCGGAGCCGGACAATGACAACGATAGCCTGAAGCTGCAGGTCAGTCTGCCGGACAGCCAGGACACGCTCGACCGCTTCTGCGTCGCGGGCCTCGTCTGCGGGCAGCGCATCCTCTACACGCTTGACGACGACACTTGGCAGCAGGGCGCGCAGACAGGGATCATGCACTCCTACCCGGCGTTCAACCCCGCCGACGTCAGCGAGCTTCGGGAACTGAGCGAGGTCGCGGGGCCCTTCGGCCTCGTCGAGCTCCTGGAATACCATGCGGGGCTGTCGGCCTCAAAGAACGACATCACGAGCGCACTTGAGGACGCGGACGGGAACCGGCTTATCACCGGGGAGCCCATGTTCTTCCTCGAGGAAGGCAACGACTTCCCCTGGGGCGGCCCGCTCTACTACCTGCCCAAGTGTCGCTCGATCATCCTGCCCTATGGCGCGACCTACACGTTCCGGCCGCTCAAGGAGCTTGAGGGGGCAGTGCAGGGCCTCGGGGCATTCGGCGAGCACGAGGAGCGGTGCGGCGGAGGGTACAAGGTCGAGTGGGTGCGCTGCTCTGGCGGTGCGCCGACCGATGAGATCATGGGGGCAGCTATCACGGACGAGTGGGGGCACTACGCGGGCCTCGGGGTCCCGGAAGAGGTCGCCGTCGCCGTCCGTCAGCCGGAGGGCGGGGCAGGCTCGTGTCTGGCGGTGGTCAACACGGAGAGGACGTGGGAAAGCGCGCAGGTCATGGAGGCGCGCGATCCGGCACTGACACTCGACCAGGCGGGGCGCGTCTGGCAGGCGATTGTCCTGCGCGGCGATCTCGTGGTGCGGGTCCGGCGGTCACCGCAGCGGGCGTGGAGTGAGGCGCTAACGATCACCGACGGCAAGGACTGGTCTGACCCGAGCATCGCATGTCTGCCCGATAGCAGGCTCGTAGTCGCGGCCCATTCCTACAACGCGCAGTCCTCGCGGTTGTGGTTGAGCAGCAGCGATGGCGAGCAATGGTGGGAGGTGTTTCAGGAAATGGCGGTCGGCCTGGTGGACATCGCGCAGAGTGAGGGGATTCTGTACGCGGCGGGTATTGACATCGGGAGCGCCCTCTGCAAGTTCGCCTATTCGGAGGATCAGGGCGAGAACTGGAGCGCCTGGCAGAATGTGGCGGCAGCCGACGAGGTACAGCCGGCAATCACGTTCCTGACGACCGGCGAGATCATCGTTAGCGTGACGGTCGCGGGCGCGGTCCATGACTACAGCTCGTGGGACTATGGCGAACATTGGAGCGAGGTCTGACATGGCGAGGGGCAAGTCCCGACCGAAGGCCTGGTGGTGTTCCAATTGCCCAACGCTCAACTTCGGCAAGAAGTGCCTTGAGTGCGGGACCCTGCGGCCCAACAGGGAAGCACGGCGGGCGAGTAGGAAGCGAATGCGGCAGGCGAGGAGTGCTTAGACGTGGCTGACCGAACGCTGCCCCTGGCGAGAGTGCAGGTCGGGCCGCCGCACATTGACGGCCTGATACTTGAGCACGGCTGGGGCTACTCCTGGCGGTTCCGGGACAAAGCGAACGATGCGAGTCAGCCCGTCTGGCAGTGCGGGATCTCGTGGCTCTATAAGAGCTACTGGCTGGCCGGGGTAGATCACGTTGTAGGCGACAAGGTGCGCGGCCAGGAAGACAGTCGGTTCGTCAACGAGGCGTTCAACTGCACGACGGCGCACACGTCCTCGGCTGACGACGAGCCGCCGGTCGGCGTCAACTGGCGTAGCTACTGGGAGCGGGGGCAGACGGAGATCATCCCCGAGCTTGACGCCTGCGCGCCGAGACTAAGGGTGGCCCAGAGCGACAACTTCGCAGACTTGGCGCAGTGGGATGTGCAGGAGCCGAACTCCGAATGGTGGCGCGAGGCGAGGCCGGCCGGTGGGATGGAACTGCCACATCTGCACTTCTACAAAGCGCACGCGCACAGCGAGGGGTCGGTGATCTCCAAGTGGCACGCGCAGAACTTCTGGGTGCGCCTGCTACGTGCGGCGCCGGTTGACGGAGAGACCTGGCCGCCGCAGGTGAGCCTCAGCCTATACGCGACGACGCCGGAGGACATCCTGCACCAGTGGCAGCTCAGGCTCCCGGCGTTCACCGACGAACCCAAGTACCCGAGCCTCTGGAAGTACCTCGATGGCGGCGTAGAGCCGGAGCTGTACGCCGAGTGGCAGGCAGGCGGCGGCGCATCGGCGGCCAGCGGCCAGCGGTTCATGGAGCAGCAGGTGTGGATCGAGCAGATTGGCCCATACCTGCGCATCTGGCTCTCCAACGCAAACGATACCTGGTTGGTCAAGCGGCCCGATAACCCGGACGGCAGGGCCTTCAGTTTCAAGCTCGCGCTCCATGTGCAGGGGCATGTGGTCATGGCGCTGCCTCAGCCGCTCGTTACGCCGCTCTACTGCGAGGTTCGCCCAAGGAGCTACATGGCCCTGGGCCTGGGCTGGAACGAACTCCTACAGCACAGGACGAGCAAGCACGAGCCTGACGGCACGCAGATCGCGGTAGAGACTGAGGTTGACCCAGACAACCCGCGTGGCTACAGGCCAAAGATCACGATGACAACGACGGACGCCAAGAGGCGGCCCATCCTCTGGCGGGTTGACACCCTCGCCCCGCCGGTCTTCCAGGCTGCGAAGGACGCGATGGCGGATGTCTCAGTCAGCCGCCTCACCTGGCGGCGCAACAACAGATGGCGCGGTGCGGAGTTCACGGCGGAGCTCGCCGATGTGGATACTCCGCCGGACTACAAGGGCAATAACAAGGCGAGCCTGGAGATCGCGATGTACCCGGCACTCGGGCCGGTGGTCTGGACGAAAAAGGTCACGGGGTACTTGGTCGAACCGGAGCCGCAGGTGGCCGATCCCTCTCGGCGACCGAAGGCGCGGGAGATGACGATCACGGCGCGTGATGGTGTGAGCGCCCGCCTGCCGAAACACAAGATGGCGTTCACGATCTCCCCGTGCGGTTGGACGGTCGGCGACTGGTTCCCGCACATCCTCAAGAAGGCGGGGGTGCCGGCGGCGCTCATTGACGTACACGCCGACGTCACGGACATGCCCATCACGGACCTCGACCCCATGAG
>CAYOCZ010000228.1:3769-5628 GCA_964402475.1 uncultured bacterium
ATGGCCGCTGACGACGATTCGGCGGGGCTTGCAGCGGCGCGGGAGTTCGTCGAACGGCAGAAGTGGGGCAACCTGATCGTCTGGAAGACCGGTCTGACGGCGCTCAACCCGGATGACTTCGTGCAGGTCGAGGTAGACAAGCTCGGCATTCCGGCGGGCAGCATCTTCCAGATCGTGAGCGAGAGCGGTAGCATCGACGCCAATACGAAGGTGGCCGAGCAGGAGTTCATCGGGAGGATCGTTCGGTATGGGTCTTAGCGAGGGACGGGCAGAGAGGGCGACGAGGCGGGCGTTGGGCAAGCTCGGCGGCTCGGCGGGCGGTGCCGAAGGGCTACCGGCCCTGCGCCTTGCGCCGGTCGGGGCACAGGAGGACAACACGCTCGTTGGTATCTGGAACCATTCGCGTTGGAGTATGCCCACCGGCAGGTGGGGCGAGGAGCGTTGGGGGCACTGCGTCTGGGGATCAGATGAAAACGCGACGGCGCAATGGGGACCGGACCCCGTTTGCGGTCAGTGGGGAGTTTCGCTTTGGGGGCGCGCGCTGTTCTGCACACCGCTGCTGAATCATTTTGACAAGGGGCGCTGGGGTCTGTCGCGATGGCATCGGGCGCTCTGGTACTACGAGGAGTGATCGGGAATGAGCTACAAGGAGTTCGCCGACCGGCTCGACGCGCAGGACCGGGCGTGGATAAAGCCCTCCGAGCACAACGACGAGGTTGGAGGCATCCAGTCCGAGTTCGAGGAGCGGATGGAGTCGCACCTGGCTAACGGCGTCATCGAGGGGATGCTCTGCGCGGTGAACGACCCGAGCATTGACATCGCCGCGGGCGACGCCTACTGCGAGGGCAAGCGGTACGATGGCGGCGTTAGCATCGACTTCACCGGCCTGGCTAACAACACGTACTACATCTTCATCGACCCGACCGACGACACCGATCCCTACAAGGCGCAACTGGCGGCCCCGGCCGCCACGGAACTGACTCTGGGGGTAGTGGACTGGGCGACCCCTAACCTCACGAACCTCGTTGACCTGCGCGAATGGGGGATTATCCCGAAGCAGTTCGAGTGTGATGTCGTCGGCGCTGTAGCCGTTGACCAGATCGGCTTCTTCACGGTACCCCGCGGCGTCAGCTTCTGGATTGACGGCGTATCGATCTGGGCGGTCAACAACGGGACCGGCGCGGGGCCGACGCTCGTTGACGTTCACGCCGGGGCGAGCGGCGGCGTACCTGCAACGATCTTCACGACGCAAGGCTACCGCCCGAGCATGGCGCACGACGCGGTAGACTGCACGCTGGTCTACAACACGGGCTACCCTGAGGCGAACCGGCTGCTCGCGGCGGGGAGCATCATCATCGTCGAGGTCGACGCGGCGGCGACGGCCCTGGCGGACCTGAGCGTCTGCGTCTTCGGGAGGTGGGTCCGATAGCAAGCGCACCGCTGGAGATCGGGCAGAGGACGAAGACGCCCGTCACAATCACCATAAGCATCGGCGGCGTGCCGGTGAACCTCACCAACTGCACGGTTTGGTTCACGGTGAAGAAGCACCACGAGGACCTGGACGCCGATGCGATCATCGCGCGGGAGATCACCGCGCACGTCGATCCCGCCAACGGGGTAACCGGCTTCACGACAACGGTGGATGAGACCGACAACGACGCCGGGGATTACGTCTACGACGTTGCGTGGGATAATGCCGCCGAAACACTGCTGCAGAAGATTCCGGGCCAGAAGGCGAAGCTGGTGCCGGATGTGACGGACGACGCAACCAGAACGCCGCCCTAAGCTGCCGGAGAGGCGACCAACATGGCCGACCTAAGAGTCGAAGTGACGACGCCGCAGATCAATGTGGACGTCTC
>CAYOCZ010000229.1:0-5625 GCA_964402475.1 uncultured bacterium
GTCGCCGACTTCCCTGCCGTACTGATCCGGTACCGGATCACGCGAGGGGCGACGCCGGACACGGCGATTGGTCTGATGATGATCTCCACGGAGGGCGTGGGCTCCGTGACCGTGTTCGAGCACACGGGAGCGGTCGCACCAGGCGTTACGTTCACGATGTCCGTAGCGCTCGGCGTGGCGACGCTCCAGTACACGACCACCGCGACTGGCTTCTCCGCATCCATGAAGGCGCGCGTTGTCGAGGAGTTTGACTACTGATGGCTGGACGAATCGTCACCGACGGGATCATGCAGACAGGGCGCCGGCTTCTCAAAAGCCATACGGATTTCACCACCTACCCGGACGGCGCTCGCATACTGATGGGCGCCGACACGGACGTGCTTGGAGGGATCATCGCCGGCGCTGGCGGCTGGACCTTGGCGATGAGCCACACGGATCAGGCCATCAACGCCGCTCGCGTGCCTGCGGTCGGGCTAATCGAGCCGCACGAGTCTGACTACTGGTGTCACGAGATCGGGCTGAGCGGCTTCACCAACATCAACAACGTGATCTTCGGCGGCGGCGGGTGGCAGCTCCGATGCGGGTACCGGGACGGGCCGTGGGGCAAGCTCGGGCTGCAGGCCGGTGGATTCCTGAACTTCGACCGGGGCACCAATCAGTGGCGGATCCACAAGTGGCACCAGCTGCCGGGGACGGACACGGCGGCCGAGTCGAACGCTGTCGTGGTGGCGCCGCCGACCACCGTGGTCTTCAAGGTGGAGATCGACCGACTGCAGGGCTATAAAGTCTCGTACAATCTCGACGGGGCCGGGTACGTCGAGCTAGGGGCTGGCGCAGTGCCCATCGGGTGGGTGGACATCTGGCACCAGCACGGGGCAGAGATCGCCACGATCTCGCCCGTCGGCCGCTACCAGTCGTCTTTCGTGCAGGCGAACCAGTGGCAGACGACAGCGCCGAATGTCACATCGGTTGTGGTCGATACCTGGGCCGCATCGAGGGTCTCATGATGGTGCTACGCTCGCTGACACGCCAGGTCTACCACGCACAGCAGTCCCACGACGACGCGCGCTCCCGCCGAGACCTGCTCCCGGGTGCGCTGACGGCGGAGCTAGACAAAGACGTTGACGCCGCGGCCGCTCATCTGCGCCACATGCAGGGCCGGCTCCGGTACTACTGCGCGCTCCTGCTCCGGGAGCGGACGGGCAAGTGGAGTTCGGCGGCAGCCGCCAAGACGACCAATGCGGAGCGGGCCGCACTCATCGGGGAACTCGACAAGAAATTTTCCAACAAGGCGGCGGCCGGCAACGTCGCCTGGGCGCTGTCATGATCCAGCGCATCGGAGCATGGTCAGACCGCACGGCGCTCAGCCGCCCGGAGGAGTACGCCGCGCGCGCGGAGGATCTCGGGCTCACGGATGTGAGCCTGTTCGTGACCAGCCTCCGCGACCGCGCATTCAAGCTCATCCGCTCCGTCGCCACGGTGGAGCGGGCCGTGCGCGCGTTCCAGCGCCGCGGCATCGCCGTCCACCTGTCCACGTGGGTGCGACCGCACCGGGCCTATCTGACACCGCTGGCTGCGACGCTGGCGCCGCTCTGCCAGGATCTCGGCGTCGTGACGCTGGACCTCGACACTGAGAGCGCGTGGAGGTCGAAGGGACGCGCGCACAAGGCAATGGCGGATTTCCTCTTCGACGGGCTCAGCAATCGCGGACTGACGATCCCGGTCGGGGTCAACGACTACGCCAGCCTGCAGCGCTGCACGCGGCCGCTCCTGGACCGCGCGGACATCGCGCGCCCGCAGCTCTACTCGGTGGAGTACGTCCGACACGGCAAGGTCGGCAGCGACGGCCGGGCATGGACGACGCCGGAGAGCGTCTACTGGCCTGGCCGCACGCAGCGCTACGGGATGGCCATGCGGCTCTGGGGCTCGTACCTCGGGGCGCGTCAGTTCGTGGCCGGGCTGGCGGCCTACCATCAGGCGTGGCGCCGGTACCCAGAGATGTCGGCCGAGGACGCGATGCGGATGTGCTTCGACTCTGCTCAGGATCTCGGAGCCGAGGCGGTCTGGTACTGGTCGCTGCAATCGATGACCGGCGAGGTCGCGCGGATCATCCGGGCGTTGGCTCGGGATGTGCGATCGATGGCAATTGCCAGCGATTCCGCGGAGTCCGTGCCCTACTACACGCGTGGACCGAAGGGGCTACAGACAACAGTGCAAGATGAGTGAGCTCAACAAATTGCACTCAGCGGTTGATCGACAGGGCGCGAGCATGGAACGGATCGAACGCGCCCTCCTCGGGGACCAACTCGATCCGAGCGCCCCTCAAGGGCTGATCCAGTCGGTGCGTGAGCTCGGCGTGTGGTGCCAGGCCCACGAAAAAGAGCACCAACAGCGCCGCTCGTCCTGGTCAAGCGGGGTCCGCGGGGTGTTGAAGTGGGTCGGCGGGATCGTGGCTGGGGTCGCTGCGGCGGCACTCACTGCATGGCTGGTGGCCCGGAGGTGACCAAATGACGATCATGCCCCTACTCGCAATCGTGGCCCTGCTCGGCGTCGTGGCCTACGCGTCAACGCAGGTGCTCAAATCGGCGTCGTCCGCCAGCTGGCGCAAGGGCACCCGGGCCGGGCGGCTCACGGTCACCGGCGTGCCGCTGGTGGTAGGCCTTCTCGCGGGGCTGGTTGTCGAATTCTGCGGTGGGCTCTCGGGTCTACTGCTGGCGCTCGGTGGCGCGGGTACCGTCGGGCTCAGCGCGGCGGCGCTTCTCGGACTGGTCGGCGGGGCGCTCGCCACGCAAACGTACCGACTGCTCCGGGCGTGGATGGGGCACGCGGCATCCGAGCCGCTGACGCGCGTGGCTCCGCCTGCTCTGGATGTCGACGTCTACGGCGAGCCCGTTCATGACGAATCAAAATGAAGTGGCGCAAAAAGCCGGTTGTGGTCGAGGCGATACAACTCCGATGGGACACGTGGGATGAAATATGCGAGTTCGCCGATGTTGGCAAGCTCGATGATGGCCACCCGAGCGGGTGTTACGTGGGGCCGGACGGCGACGCGTTGCCAGACGGTGGCACGTCCGAGGTGATGGGTCTGCAGATTCCCACGCTTGAGGGGACGATGCTGGCGCGAGAGAACGACTACGTCATCCGTGGCGTGTCCGGCGAGTTGTACCCTTGCAAGCCGGACATCTTCGCCGCCACGTACGAGCCGGCAGAGGGGGATCCATGCGACGACTGCTAGATCTGCTCCGCCGCTGGTGGTGGGTACTCGCCGCTGGCGTGCTGGCCGCCGCGGTCTGGCTGCTCTCCCGCCAGCGCGGGGAGCGCGTAGAGCTCGGGGCCCTCGTTGAGGCTCAGCACGAGAGCCACATGCGCGTGCAGATGGAGCGGTGGCGGCTCGCTCGCGAGGAGCGCGAGGCGCTGCAGCAGCTCCGGGCGGAGTATCGCGAGCAGCTGGCGGAGAGTCGACGGGCCGAGCTGCGGCAGATCGAGCGGCTGCAGAAGAGCCCGGAGTCGCTGCGGGGTGCGCTTGAGGCGCACGTGGCCGGACTATATGCGGAGGGGCTAAAATGAAGACGCAGGCCCGTGCTGTGGCGGACCTAACGCCGGCGGCACAGAATATATTTCACTGGCTAGAGGCCCAGTCGGCGGGGGCTCGGTGCAGCATCGACGACGGCACGACCGAGGCCTGCGTGTTCCGCCGCGGGTCCGGGCCAATGTGGGTAGCGACCATTGACGGCCACCCCATCAAGATCTTCGCAATTTCTATCGCCCGGATGAGCGAGCGGTGGCAATTTGAACGGCTCCAAAAGAGTTCAGCGGCGCTACGGCTGGCGCTTGATGGTGAGATAACACCATGACAACAGAAGAGGTAATGGCGATGCACGGAATCGGATGGGCAGTGGAGCAGATGATGCGCGGCGCCAAGGTGCTTTCGCAGAGCGATCTGCTGGCGGTTGACTGGGAAATCGCGGAGTAGTGTTCCGCACCCTAACAGCTGCGACGACGGGAATGCGTGCACGGGCTCTCCTGGCCGGCATCCTGATCCTGGCGCTGTCCGGCGTGGCAGGGACCGCCCTGGCCGATCCTCCCGAGGCACCGCTGCTCGAGGGGCCGCCCGCCATGTGCAGTGAGCACGCGGGCCCACCATCGTGCGCCGGAGCCGACTGGCTCTGTGTCGACCCGGAGACTGCGGCGCGCATCGTCGCCAGGCCCGAGCAGCTGGCGCGCGATCATCAGGCGCTGGTCACGCTGATCCAGCGGTCGGCCGACGTCCGGATGGAGTACCAGGCCGAGATGGCGCGCGTGGAGTTGGAGGCTGCGCTGTGGCGGGAGGGTACCCTCGTAGGGCGTCTACGCGTCGCTGAGAGAGAGCTACTCGAGCGAGAGCGAGGACACCCTACGTGGGTCGTGATCGTGTCGGTGGTCGGGACCGCCGTGGTCGTCGGCACGGCGGCCGGGTTGTCGGGGTACTACCTGGCTAGGTGAGACGTGTAGACGCTCGGTTGGCGCTCCGCCACAACGATTCCCGGTAACCGTCCCGCTCTCGCAATGCGGGGCGTCCTCGTCGTCGTCGTCGTCGTCGTCGTCGCACTCTTCTACCCAGAGGAGCGACGGGTCCGACGCCGCCACCTCATCGGCTTCTTCGGCCGTCAGGCCGAACCGGGCGCCTTCGATTGGGTCGGCGTACTTGTTGATCGACCTACCATCGTCGGCGGCGCCGGCGATGGCGTCCTCGGAGCTGAGGCCGGGGTAGGCCTCGTCGAGAGTCTGTCGGGTGGTGCTGCTAGCCATGTCTTGCTCTCCTGCGGCCTCTCGGCCGTTGTCTGTGCATCCCAGACGCCCGCAGGCGTTTCGCCCCGCGCCCGGGGCTCGTCAGTGGGTCACTCTCCTCGAGTTTCTCTGCGGAGCCCGTCCAGGTACTCATCCAGCCCGTCGACCCAATCGATGCCGTCGTGGGCGGCGTCCGCCCGAATCTCACGCGCCATCGTGGCGAGATCTGCGTCGGTCGCGTCCGCCGCCACGGTCGGCTGGTCCGCGTCGAGGTACTCGCCAGCGTCCCAGGCGACGAGATGGCCGCTCTCGTCTGCGTGCGCAGCCTCGCAGATCTCCACGATTTCGGCGTCGGCCTCGTCGTCGCCATCGAGCAGACGCTGCGCGACCGGCTCAATCTCGCGGAGGAGGGCCAGCGCTGCGGCGTCCTTGAGTGCCGGCACATCCCACCGCTCGATGATGTGATGGAAAACCTCGGACGGAACGCCGGACCCAACGACGGCGCTCCAGTCGATGCTCAACTTTCCGTCTCGCGTGTCCAGGGACACGTAGACCGGCTGGGGCGACGTCTGGTCGCTGTAGCGGCTGTAGAGGGACGGGATGTCAGTGTCGACGGTGACGGTCTTTGTGTCGCTCATGTGCTCTCTCCGTGTTCCAGCCGGGGTCCGTTCCCCGACTCGCTCATTCAGTGTATCAGCTGAGGCGATACTGTCAAACGAATTCGACCGTCTAAATCGCCTCAGACGAAAATAATCAGCCGAGCAGGGCCTCCAACTCCTCGGCCCTGGCGCGTCGCTGCGCGCGCAGTTCGTCCGGCGCGTATGGGTCCCCGCGCAGGAGCGAGCGCAGCTCCTCCAT
>CAYOCZ010000230.1:0-5600 GCA_964402475.1 uncultured bacterium
GGGGTCGGGGGTCAGGGAGGACGATGGCAAGACAGTGCTTCTCCTCGGCGGCAGTCTCGGCGCCCAGGCCCTGAACGTTGCGGCCCTGGACGCGGCCGCGGCCCTCTCGAATCTGAATTTCATCATTCTTACGGGCCGGAGGGACTATGAGTTTGTGCGGTCTCGGGTCCGTTCGAGGAATTGCGAGTTGGTGGAGTTCACCAGCCATCCGGAGGAGCTATACCGGAGGGCGACAATAGCAGTGTCCCGGGCAGGCGGCGTGGTCCTATCCGAACTAGTTGCCTTTGGCATTCCTGCCATACTCATTCCCTTCCCATATGCCACCGACCGGCACCAGGACGCCAACGCGGAGTACCTGGCATCGGTCGGGGCAGCTTCAGTTCTGGACCAAAGCCGCCTGTCCGGACTCACCAGCCTTGTCCGCACGTTGGTGGATGACACGCCGCGCCGACGAGCAATGGAGGTAGCTGCGCGCTCAATTGCCAAGCCCGATGCAGCCACGGCTATCGCACGGAGGATCCAGGAATGTTTGGCCGTCTGAAGCGGGTTCACTTCGTGGGAATCGGCGGAGTCGGGATGTCGGGCATCGCGTTCGTGCTCAGGAACATGGGCTTCGAGGTGACGGGCTCGGATGTGAAGGAGAGCGAGACGACGCGAAAACTCGCCGCGGCCGGAATTCGGGTGGCCATCGGTCACGAAGCGGCGAACTGCGCCGACGCGCAGGTTGTCGTCTACTCGTCGGCGGTTCGGTCCGAAAACCCGGAACTGGAGTGCGCACGGAGCCGGGAGATACCGGTAATCCGCCGGGCCGAGATGCTGGCCGAGTTGATGCGGATGAAGTTCTCTGTCGCCATATCGGGCAGCCACGGCAAGACGACCGTGACCTCGATGGTGGCGCATCTGATGGAGCGGGCCGGACTGGACCCTACGAGCGTCATCGGCGGCCGGGTGATGGGTGCGGAAGCCGGGTCCAAGCTCGGGCAGTCCCAGTACCTCGTCGCCGAAGCGGATGAGAGCGACCGTTCGTTCCTTGCCCTTTATCCGACAATTGCCGTGGTGACCAACGTCGAACGGGAGCATCTGGACGTATACCACGACCTGGCCGACATCAAACGCGAGTTCGTCCGGTTCGTGAACCGGGTGCCCTTTTACGGCGCGGTCGTGCTGTGCATGGATTCGCCCGCGGTCCGGTCGATCCGGAACCGGGCCAAGCGCCGGGTCGTGACCTATGGGGTCGAGGGACGGGGGACGGGAGACCGGGGATGGAGCTTTCGCGCGAGAGACGTGCAGTTGTACGGATTCTCGAGCGCGTTCACGCTGCTCTACGGCGGCAAGGAAGTTGGTCGGTTCAACCTGCCGGTGCCCGGGATACACAATGTGGCGAACGCCCTGGCTGCGCTCGCGACCGGCAACGAATTCGGTATTGGTTTTGAAGCAATGGCGCAGGGCTTGGCCGTCTTCTCGGGAGTTCACCGCCGCCTTGAGAAGCTTGGAGAGAAGAACGGCGTGATGGTGTACGACGACTACGGACACCATCCAACCGAGGTCAGGGTTACCCTCGAGGCCCTGCGCCATGCATTTCCCGACCGCCGCATCTTGGTCGTGTTCCAGCCACACCGGTACACGAGGACGAAAGCGCTGGCTGAGGAGTTCGGGACGTGCTTTGCCGCGGCCGACGAACTCATTCTGACGAAGATATACGCGGCATCCGAGCCCGAAATCCCGGGGGTGGACGCGACGCTGATACTGAAAGCGGTGGAAGAGGCGGGCAAGCCCGGCGTCAGCTATGTGCCGGAACTGGCTGACATTTCCGGCGTGCTCGCCGGCAAGCTGCGCGAGGGCGACGTGGTCCTCATCTCCGGAGCAGGCAACATATGCACGGTTGGCGAAGAGATCTTGGCGAAGCAGTAGCCGGCTGCGCGGCGGAGGTCAGGTTCGCCGAGCCCCTGGCGAAGCACACGACCTTCCGCATCGGCGGGCTGGCCGACGCTTGGGTCTGCGTTCGTGACCGGCAGGCGCTTGCGCGCGTGCTTCAGGTCTGCCGCGACGCGGAAGTGCGGACTTGGGTTCTGGGTCGGGGTTCGAACGTGCTTGTATCCGACCAGGGCCTGCGCGGCGTCGTCATCTGCCTCGGCGGCGAGCTGGCGGAAATCAGGGTGCAAAAGGTTCGGGGATTCGAGGATCCAAGGGTCCCGGCTTCGGACCAGGACCCTAGAACCCCTGAACCCGTGAACCCTGTCCTGTTGTGCGGTGCCGGCGCTGCGCTCGACGCGGTGGCGGAGTTTGCGGAGAAGGAAGGGTTGGTCGGAGCCGAGTTTCTTGCCGGCATACCGGGCACGGTCGGCGGCGGGCTCCATTCCAATGCCGGTGCTTTCGGGCGGTCCCTGGGCGAGTCATCGCCAGTGTTACCGTACTCGACCCGGAGGGCAGTGAGCTGGTGCTCCCGGGCGCGCAGCTTCGTCGCGAATATCGGCGGCCGATGATAGACCACGGCCCGGTAGCGGTAGAAGTGACGATGGAACTTCAGCCGGGTAAGCCCGAGCCGGTGGCCGGGATACGGGAGCAGCGCTGGGCGAAGCACCCGAAGGAACCGTCGGCAGGTTCGTTCTTCCGGAATCCCGAGAAGGATGGTGAGAGGATTCCGGCCGGGAAACTCATCGAGCAATGCGGATTGAAGGGCAAGACCATCGGCGGTGCCAAGGTCTCGGAGAAGCACGCCAACTTCCTGGTCAACACCGGTCGGGCGCGGTTCGCGGACGTGTACGGACTGGTCCAGGTCGTGAAAGCGACGGTCGAGGAGCGGACCGGGATTCTGCTCCAAGAGGAAGTGCAGTATTTGCCGGGCACAAACGGAGTCAGAAGTCAGAATGTAGATGTCAGAAGGCAGAAGTCAGAGGGCAGACGTGGAGAAGCGAATGGCCGATAGCCGTGAGCGGAGAGAGATAGAGGGACAGAGAGACAGAGGGATAGCGTGCCCGGCACTCGATCCCTTGATCCCTCTATCGCTTGATCCCCTTCTTCGCCCAAGGAGGTAGTATGGCAAAAGCGAGGCGTACCGCGGCGGTCGACATCGGCAGCACCAAGGTTGCCTGTGTCGTTGCCGAGACCGACCACGCGGGAAAGACGAGCATCGTCGGGTTCGGCACCGCCGCGCCCGAAGGGTTCAAACAAGGCGTGGTCATCAACCTCGACAAGGCGGCGCTGTCGGTCGAGACTGCGGCCCGGCAGTGCGAGCAGATGGTCGGCGGGAAGTTCAAGACCTACCCGGCCTTCGTCGGTATTTCCGGGGAGCACATCAAGCACCTGACCGGAACCGCGGCGGTGCCGGTGCGGAAGCCCTCGCGCGGCATCAGCCCGCGCGACGTCGAGGACGTCATCAAACAGGCGCAGACTATCAGGCTGCCTAACGACGAACAGATACTGCACGTTGTTCCGACCCAGTTTATCGTCGACGGCCAGAAGGGCGTCAGGAACCCGCTCGGGCTGTTCGGAGTCAGGCTCGAGGTCGAGGCGCTGCTCATCATCGGCGCGGTGACCGCGGTCGAGAACCTCTACCGGGTGATGGAGCGACTGGAAGTCAGGAACCGCTCGCTCGTTCTCCAGTCAATCGCGAGCCTCTACGGGGTCTGCGACGAAGAGGACAAGGAACTCGGGGTCGCGCTGCTTGATTTGGGCGGCGTCACCGACGTTTCCATCTACCGGGACGGCGAAATCCGGTTCACCAAGCTGCTGCCGGTGGGTGCGGTCAACATCACCAAGGACGTTGTCATCGGCCTGCGCACGACCTTCCCTCAGGCCGAGGAGCTCAAGCGGAAGTACGGCGCGGCCATGGCCAGCCAGATTGAGAAGGACGAAGCGATATCGGTCGAGGATGCCTCGGGCCGCGGGCCCAAGCAGGTCTCGCGGCGGCTGCTGGCGTCGGTCATCCAGCCCCGCGCCGAGGAGATTCTGACCCTGGCCGATGCCGAGGTGAAGAAGTCGGGCTTCGGCGAAGGGTTGTCGGCCGGGGTGGTCCTGACCGGCGGCGGCGCCGGGCTGAGCGGAATTGACCTCGTTGCCGAGCAGATTTTCGGAATGCCGGTCAGAGTGGGCCGGCCGGACCGCATCGCCGGGCCGACCGAGGTGACCAAGAACCCGGGTTTTGCCACGGCCGTGGGCTTGGTCCGATGTGGAGTCGAAGGCAAAGCGTCCAGCCAATTTCCGGCACCGGGCTTCTGGTCCGGTGTCGGCGAAGAAGTCAGAAGCTGGTTCTCGTGAGAAACGATCGCACAGGAGGCAAGGCATGATCGAACCGGTCAAAGAAGAGAAGAACCTGACCCGAATCGGCGTATTCGGCGTCGGCGGCGCAGGGTGCAACGCCATAAACCACATGATCGACGCCGGCCTGTCCGGCGTCGAGCTGCACGCGGTCAACACCGACCTGCAGGCGTTGGGGATGTCGCTGTCGCCGAACAAGATACAGGTCGGCGCGCAGCTCACCGGCGGCCTGGGGTCGGGGGGCGACCCGAAGATCGGCAAGCAGGCGGCCGACGAGTCGATCGAGCAGCTCCGCGATGCCCTGTCCGGCTTCGACATGGTGTTTGTCGCGGCCGGCGAGGGCGGCGGCACCGGGACCGGCGCAGCGCCGGTGGTGGCCGAAGTCGCGAAGCGGAGCGGCGCGCTCGTCGTGGCCGCGGTCACCAGGCCGTTTCAGTTCGAAGGCAGGTTGCGCGAGCAGCGGGCGTCGAACGGCATCATGGCCCTGAGGCCGCATGTGGACACGCTCATCGTGCTGCCGAACGAGCGGGTTCTGTCGGAATACGGCGAGAAGCCGTGCTTTGAGGCTTTCCGGCTCGCCGACGACGTGCTGCTCAACGCGGTGCGCGGCATATCGGAAGTCGTCATCACCAAACAGCTCATCAACATTGACTTCGCCGACGTCCGAGCGGTGATGTCGGAACGCGGCGGCGCGGTGATGTCGGTCGGCATCGCGTCGGGCCCGGGCCGGGCATCGGAAGCCGCCCATCGCGCCCTGCAGTCCCCGCTGATCGAGGACGTGATGGTCGAGAGCGCACGGAAGGTCCTGCTCAACATCTCGGGCGACGGCTCGATGACGTTGAAGGAAGTGGACGAGGCAGCGACTACGGTCTTCCACGCGACCAACGGCCAGGCCGATGTGCGAATGGGCGCGGCCCGCAACAAAGACCTCCACGACAGTATGAAGGTTACGATGATTGCCACCGGCCTGAGCGACCCGCTGCCCAATGTCGACGAGGTCTCCGACCTGCTGGCGGAAATGGAGTTCTTCCCATCCGCGAAGCGGACGGCCGGCAGAGAAGGAAGGCTGGCGATTGACCGGAACAACCTCGACATACCGACCTTCATACGTCGGCAGATAGACTGACCGCAAGCGATGCAGACGAATGCAGAATTCAGAGCGCAGAGTGCAGAAGTTGGCCTCAGCGGCCCTTGTCGAACAGCCCAGGTAGTTCTGACTTCTGACTTGGCTACGGCAGCCCCTGTCTGACAGTGCGGCTGTCATAAGGAATTCCGTACCGGGGTAACGCCTCCACCCCTGCCCGACACGGGGCGGCCGCAAGGCCGCCCCTGTCGTTTCAGAC
>CAYOCZ010000231.1:0-5574 GCA_964402475.1 uncultured bacterium
ACGGGACATTCAGCTCGACCCGATTCGTCAGCGCATATTCGTCATCGGGGTCGACGGCACGGACGTCTACGTCCTGCGCGACGTGGAAGGCGGCGTTGTTGAGGAGCCGGCTGAGCCGGCCGTGGCCCCGGGTCTGCGGGTGCAGATGACATCCGGCGGATTCGAGTTGCGCTATTTCGTCCCGTTGCCATGTCGTGTTGACTTGTCCGTCTATGACCAGATGGGACGGGAAGTCAGACAGCTCGTGGCGGAGCAGCAGGCGGCCGGCCAGCACCGTGCGCTCTGGGACTGCACCGACCAGAACGGGGCCGCAGTCGCCCCTGGCGCGTACTTCGTGCGTCTGGACACTCCCTACTTCAGAGTCACAGAGAAGGCGGTTGTGACTAGGTAGACGGGAAACCCGCCGCGCGCCACGGGCACGGCCCCGGCGCCCTGGTCGGACGAGTGATGCGGACCGAGTTCACGACCGCGACCACGGACCAGACCCTCGAGCAAGTCTATACCGCAATCCAGGCCTGCCGGTGTTCGTCTCTGCCCGTGCTTGACTCGGGCCGGATTGTCGGGTTGGTGACGCTGGAGGCCTTGGGCCGGTATCTCGTATTCGCCGGGGCCGGTTCGGGCGCGAACCGGGCCTAGTCGCCTAGGCCAAGTCAGAGGTCAGAAGCCAGAGGCTAGGAGCCAGAAGTCCGGCAACTGCCATCTGGTAACTGGACACCCGCAGCCTGGCTGCGCAGCGCGGCGTCCACTTTGGCGCGGGCACGCGCCAGGGCAGGCTTGAACCCGACGACCTTGAGCCTGAGTTTGCCTTTGAGTGCTTGTTCCTGGATGACGCGGCCGGAGTCGTGTAGCAGGCTGACCAGGTCCAGCCGATGCCCGGGCACGGTGAACGTCCGTGTCACCATTGTCTTCTCAACCCGGCGCAGCAGGTCGGCCTTGAGTTCGTCGATTCCTTCACCGGTCTGGCCGGAAACGAAGGCAGACCGGGCATAGCCGCGCTTCAGCCGCTTCAGCGCCACGTCGTCGAACACGCGGTCAGTCTTGGTGAAGACCATCATCACCGGTTGGTCGCCGGCCCCGATCTCGGCCAGCGTATCGTTGACCGCGTCAATCCTCCGGTCAATCTGCTCGTCGCTGGCGTCGACCACGTGTAACACCAGTCTGGCGTCGAGCACCTCGGACAGCGTGGAACGGAAGCTGGCGACCAGTTGCGTAGGCAGGTTCCGGATGAACCCGACCGTGTCGGTGACGAGCACGTTCACGTTTCGCGCCAGTTCCCATGGCTTGGTGTTCGGATCGAGCGTGGCGAACAACTGGTCCGACACCTTCACGCCCGCGCTCGTCATGCGGTTGAGCAGGGTTGACTTGCCTGCGTTCGTGTAACCGGCGAGCACCAGCCGGAACATGTCGCTGCGGCGTTCACGCTGAACCGCCCGCTCCCGGTCGATCTTCTTCAGGCCCTTGCGCAGGGCCGTAATCCGCTGCTCGATCTTCCTGCGGTCGACCTCGAGCCGGGTCTCCCCCGGGCCGCGCGTGCCGATGCCGCCGCCGAGCCTCGACATCTCGACGCCGAACCCCGTCAGCCTGGTCCGCTGGTACTCCAACTGGGCCAGTTCCACCTGTGTCTTGGCCTCGGCAGTTCGGGCGTGCATCGCGAAGATATCCAGAATCAGGGCGGCCCGGTCAATCACCCGGACCTGGATTGCGTCCTCGAGGTTGCGCTGCTGGGTAGGAGTCAGTTCCTCATCGAGAATCAGCAGGTCGATATGGTGGGTTCGGCAGGTCAAACGGAGGTTCTCGACCATCCCTTTGCCCACGAGCGTCGCCGGGTCGAGTTTCGGCCTGACCTGAATCAGCCGCTCGACCACCTCGCCGCCGGCGGTCGCGGTCAGAGCGGCCAGCTCCTCAAGCGAATCGGCCTTGGACCAGCGTTGCCGGCTGGACGCCGCCACGCCGACCAGCAGAATCCGCCAGCTCACGAAGCGGAACTCCGCTGCGCGAGCACATAGATGATGCGCTGAACAACGGTGATTAAGCTGCCGAGCGCGATGATGCCAATGGCAACCGGCATCCACGTACGTCCGAGTACGAATGCCCCGAACAACAGCACCAGCACCCGCACCGGCCGCTCAAACAGCCCGACCTTGCACTCTCGTCCCACGCCCTCAGCCCGGGCCCGGACATAGCTGACCATCAGCGAGAAGACAAGCGCAACAACCACGAGCAGGCCGAACCAGGAACCGCGGTAGTACCAGTAGAGCCCGACAAGCACAAGCGACTCGCTCAGCCGGTCAACGGTTGAGTCGAGGAACGCACCCAGGGCGCTGGCCGTCCCGGTCCGGCGCGAAAGTTCGCCGTCGAGCGTGTCGCACAGCCCGACGAGCGCCGCCAGTGCGCCGCCGAGAATGAACCGGCCGGTCGCGAAGAAGTACCCGGCCCCGACGCTCAATGGCAACCCGAGTAGTGTCACAGTCGCCGGCGACACGCGCATCGCCGCCAGCAGGCTCACGAGCGGCGCAAGCAGCCTACGTCCGTGCTGTTTCGTCGCTTCCTTCATCTTCCTCTTCTCGGGCACCGGCCACCACGACCACGGTCTCCCCCTTCAATTCCCGGTCGCCAATCTGTGCAAGCACGTCGGTTGTCTTTCCGCGCAGAGTCTCCTCGAAACGCTTGGTCAGCTCTCGGCAGACCACCACGTCCCGGTCTCCCCAAAGCTCGAGCATCTCTTCCAGCAGTCGCTTGACGCGTCGGGCCGACTCGCAGTAGACCGTGGTCCGTTCTTCAGCTTTGAGCGCGGCCAGACGCTTGCGCCGCCGGCCGTCGCGCTTGGGCAGGAACCCCTCGAACGCGAAGCGGTCTGAAGGCAAGCCCGAGATGACCAGGCCGGCGAGCAACGCCGACGCGCCGGGCACCGGGAAGACGGCAAGCCCGGCCCGGACCGCGGCTCTAATCAGGTAGAACCCCGGGTCGGAGATACCGGGCGTCCCGGCATCGGTGATGACTGCGATGCGTCTGCCCTGCCGCAACTGCTCAATCAGTTCCGGGGTCCGGCTCACCTTGTTGTACTCGTGGTAAGAAGTCAGCCGGTTCCGGATGTGGAAATGCTGAAGCAACAGGCCGCTGTGTCGCGTATCCTCGCAGGCGATCAGGTCAACCGCCCGCAGCACCGCGACCGCACGCTGGGTCATGTCACCGAGATTCCCGATCGGTGTCGAAACAACGTAGAGTCCCGGGACAAGGCCGCCGCCCTGCGCCTCACCGGCCGGCTGTGTCAGCTCTTCCATTTACAGGTCATGGAACTCAACCTCGGCGGTGTCAGTGTCGAGCATCGCGGCCGTGGCGCGGCCCGAGAGCCAGCCACAGACCTCGCCCGGATTGACGATGACCGGCCGCTTGCCCTCATGCCGCAGCTTATGTGTGTGGCCGTGCAGGTAGAAGTCGCAGTCGGGGAGAACGTTGAGCGGCCGGTGAGACACAACGATGCGTTTCCCGCCCAGCTCGAAACCGGATGGGCCGTCGTGCAGCGCGAATCCCAACTCCTTTGCCCGCTGCAGTAGCGCCTCCCTGTCGCCGTCGCAATTCCCATACACGGCGATTACGGGCATGCTGAGGCCGCTCATCTCCTGCAGCACGAACCGGGCGACTACGTCTCCGCAGTGCACGACCCGGTCCGGCTTGAGCCGGTTGAACAGGTCGACCGCGTTCCGCACTTTGTCCAGCCGGTCGTGCGTATCCGACATGATTCCGATTCGGCTCACTGCAGCAGGTCGCGCAACGGCTCAAACCTCCTTAGCCGCACCGGGTGGCGCAGCTTCTTGAGTGCTTTGGCCTCGATCTGCCGGACCCGCTCGCGGGTGATATTGAATATCTGGCCGACCTCCTCCAGCGTCCTCGGACAACCGTCACCGAGTCCGAACCTGAGCCGGAGTACCTTCTCCTCGCGCTTGGTCAGCACAGCGAGCGCCTCCTCGAGCTTCTCGCCCAGGAGCGATACGCCGGCGGCATGGGACGGCAAGGCAGTTTTCTCGTCATAGATGAAGTCACCGATGAAGCTGGTTTCGTCGTCGTCGACCGGCTTGTCCAGCGATACGCCGAACTGCGATATTTTGGACAGCGCCTCGATTTTCTCCTTCGGGGTCGAGAGCCGCTGGGCCAGCTCGGCGATGGTCGCCTCCCGGCCCTGCTTCTGCATGAACTGGCGTTGGATCTTCGCGACCTTGTTGATCGCGTCGATGATGTGGGCAGGAACGCGCACGGTCCGCGACTGGTCGGCTATCGCCCGGGTAATCGCCTGCTTGATCCACCACGTGGCATAGGTCGAGAACTTGAACCCCTTACGGTAGTTGAACTTCTCGACCGCCTTGATCAATCCGACGTTGCCCTCTTCCAGCAGGTCGGCGAACTCAAGGCCGCGGTTCGCATACCGCTTGGCGATGGAGATGACCAGCCGCACATTGCCTTCAATCATCTTGTCGCGCGCGGCGAGAATCCGGTTTTCGCACAGCGCGATCTCGGTCAGCACCTTCCGGACATCGGCCGTGTTCCGGTCGAGAAACGCGTGGCACTCGCGGAGCTTGCGCCGGATCTCGCTGACCTCGGCCGTGCCCTCGCGCCCCTCAGCCTTTGCCACCAGCAGATCGTGCGCAAGGCCGAGCGCTTCGGTGCCCTTGTTCTTGAATTCGTCGATCAGGTTGTTAATGAGGTGGTGCTGCAGCGACAACGTCTGAACCCGGCTGAACACGATCTTCTTCGCGTCGGCGATGTGCCGGCGGATCCGCACTGACGACTTGCGCTGCTTCAGCTTCTCGATCCGGTCCGCCTCGCGCCTGATGTCACGGAGGCAGCGGATGAACCTCTGCCGGTCGCGCCAGAGCGCCTTCTTGTCGAACAGGCACTCGAACTCGACCCGCGCAATCTGGTCCAACGACTTGGTGCCCTCCTCTATGGACCAGCATTCCTCAACCAGACGGCGCATCATCGATACCGGGTCGAACAGGTACTTGATGATGCTCTTGTAGCCTTCTTCCATCTCCTTGGAGTAGCGTATCTCCTCTTCGCGTGTCAGCAGCGGCAGTTTGGACAGCTCGCGAAAATAGGACTTGGTCGGATCTTCGGTACGCTGGATTATCGGCTTGGGCCCTTTCTGGATGACCGTCTCCGGCTCTTCCGCACGGGTCTCGGTCATCATGATGCCGCTGCGGATAAGACCGGCTACGACCTCTTCAAGCCGGTCGGTTGACATCAGGACATCATCCGGCACCAGGTCTTCCAGCTCCCCGTAGGTAATCCGCTTGTCGCCCGCCGCCTTCTCATACACAGTATCAAGCCACCGCTCGCGCTCGTCCGGTCCGCGCGCCTTGCGTCCGCTGCCGCGCGGCCGGCCCGGTCCGCGCTTCGCGCCAGTCGACAAGCCCGGTCCGCGCTTCGCGCCAGCCGACAAGCTCGGTACGCGCTTCGCGCCAGTCGACAGGCTCGGTACGCGCTTCGCGCCAGCCGACAAGCTCGGTACGCGCTTCGCGCCAGTCGACAGGCCCGGTCCGCGCTTCATGCCCCGCCCCGCGTCCCGCGTCCCCCGAC
>CAYOCZ010000232.1:0-5563 GCA_964402475.1 uncultured bacterium
CCGCGGTGACTGTGGTCGCGCAGCGGGCCGGAGGCGAGCCGGTCGAGGTTGAGTCGCGCGACGCGAGCATCGGTCGCTCGGACACGCTGGCGCTCGCGTGGCGTACGAAGGGCCTCGCCACCGGCGTGTACGACGTCGAGGTGGTTGCCCGGGACCCGAAAGGGAATGAGCTGGACCGGAACGGCACTACCCTCCGCATCGGCATCCCGCGCGGTGAGGTGACCGCATTCCGGGTCGAGCCTGACGTGTTCCGGGTCGGCGATGACATTAAGCTGGTGGCGGAGTTCAAGAACACCGGGAGTTGCGACCTCGTGGGCACGGCGGTGTTCCTCGTCATGAAAGGGGATGAGCCGGTCGATGAACTGCGCGAGGAGATGGCGCGCACGAAGCCCGGGGCGTCGAGGACGTTCCGGAAAACGTGGAACTCGGCCGGGGCGGAGAAGTCGGCGGTGTACTTGGCTGCCGGCTACGTGGAGTACGAAGGCATGGCGTGCGAGCCGGCCCGGGCAATGTTCAGCACGAACCGGATGCCGGTCGCCAGCTTCACCGTGGCCCGGGACACGGTTGCGGTGGGCGACCCGGTTGAGTTCGACGCGTCGGCATCGAAGGACGGGGATGGGAGCATCGTCGAGTACCGCTGGGAATTCGACGACGGTGGCAGGGCGCCGGGCGTCACCGCGCGCCACGCCTGGATGCAGGCGGGCGAGTTCGTCGCGCGGCTGGAAGTCATCGACAATGAAGGCGGCGCCGGGACCGTGACGAAGGTTGTCGTGGTGGGAGAATAATGAGGATGTCAGAACGCCGCGCCTGCGCCGTAGCCGCGCCGGCTCCGGCCGTCCCTTCTCCCCTTGGGAGAGAAGGTCGCGATGAGGGGTGTTCGTTTCTCCTCCGCGCGCCGAAGGCAGCAAGCCGCCTTCCGCCCGCACCGGTTGACGGCAGCCCCGCTTGACATAAAGTTAGGCTTGTGATATCACTGCTCGTCAGTAGAAAGGGGTCCATGAGGCGTTCTCACGGACCGCTCACAATCAGTGAGGTCTGATACCCGGCACTCCCGTGTCGGCGAAGCGCCAGAAGGAGGCTGCTTCATGAAGACGCACAGAATCATCCTCGGGGTCATAATGGCCCTGATGCCGCTGGCCGTGCTCACGGCCGCACCGTCGATAACGCAGTTCAATCCTCCGCCGTCCGGGCAATACCACATCGAGCAACTCTGGAAAGTTACGCTCAACAACCCGGACCAGCAGACCTACAGCGTCTGGCTCGAAGGCACAATCCTCAAAGAGGGGCGCGAAGTCTTCTGGGCCCAGACCGACACATTCCCGCTTCCTCCAGGCAGAAAGACGCTTCACTACAAGGACGTGCGGGTGAAGACCCAGCGCAACGCGTCCGGCTACGAACAGTTCGCGGCCCGGACCGGCGGCTTGCCTGAAGGGAACTACACTTTCTCAGTCAAGCTTGAGCCCAACTTCGGCACCAAGTCGGTCAAGTTCTCCGTCAAGCCGATGGCCCCGCCGCGGCTGATTGCACCCCGGGACGGGTCAGTGGTTCCGGCCAAGCCCCCGCGGTTCCAGTGGACCCAGCCGATGCCACCGGTCAGGGGTGTCACCTACTCGCTGAAGGTTGTCGAGGTGCGGCGCGGGCAGATTCCGGAAGAAGCGATGGCGTCGATGCGGCCGTGGTTCTACAAGGCCGGGATATCCGGGCCCGGGCTGCAGTACCCGCGTTCCGCCCGGGCGCTGCAGGCGAGGCGCCGCTATGCCTGGATGGTCGTCGCGATGCTGGGCAGGACTACCATCGGCAAGAGCAGCATATGGACTTTCATGATGCCGGCGCCGATTCCTCCGCCCGGGCCGAAGACCGAGCTATATTTCTGCGACGCGGGCGAGGTGCCGGGTTCAGTGTACCGCAGGCCGACGGTCGGGCCGGAGACCAAGATATACACCCGGCCGTCGGGGAGGATATATGCGTTCCTGCTCGCGCCGTGGGACGCGGACAAGCTGTATTTCGTGAACGCCAACCAGTTCAACATCTATGTGAAGGACCTGGGCCCGGGCGCGCCGCCCGAGTCGATTGTCCACACGCACACGACCTACGTGCGCGACATCGAGGCGGACCCGGACGGCCGGATGTACTTCAGCGAGGCGACCGGGGCTGGGGGGGACGGACGGGTATATCGTCTGAATCCGGACGGCACGGCCAGCCTGCATTACACGGTGGCGCTGTCCCGGGTGGACGGGTTCTGGTCGGGTAACTTCTGTTTCGACCGGGACGGCATGCTCTACCTGAGCACCGGGAACCAGGTCGGCGCCGGCGTCTACGAGGTGGATGTCGCGGCCGACGTGATTACCAGGCTGTATACCGCCGACCCGCCCGCGTCCATCAAGGGGCTGACGTTCGGGCAGGACGGGCTGCTGTACTACGGGGACTGGAAGCAGCGCATCTACGCGCTCGACCTCGAGACAGGGACGAGGTCGCAGGTCTACTACAAGTCGAGCCGGAAGTGGACGTCGGACGTGGCGTTCAAGCCGTTCGACCCCGGCGTCGAGGTCCCGGGTGGGGTATCGAACTGGGTGATGCCGTGGGGAGTGGGCGGTACGATGAGACCGCAGATAGACAGCGCGACTGGGCTGACGAGCTACAGCGGCGTGGACAGCGCGCCGTTCGGCGGCAGGCTCGGGTTCCGGTCGGGCGCGTCGAGCGTCATCCCGACCAGCGAGCTTTACTACTATCGCTGGGAGTACCGGCCCCAGTCGGGCGGGAGCTGGACGGACTTCGATGAGGAAGTCAGGGTGCATTATGTGAAGGAAGTGCTCGGGTTCCTGCCGAGTTTCCCGACGATGAAGCTCGGGCCGTTCGACGTGGGCGGCAAGAACCTGTACCGGTTCAAGCCGCACAACGCGCCGACGATTCCGGGGGCGACGACTTACTGGCCGACGAGCGGGTTCCTGGGCGACATCTACTCCGGGTACCTGAGCACGTCTGGCCTGCACCTGGCGCCGGACAAGTACGAGGTGAGGCTGTCGGTCTACAACCAGCTCGCGAACAAGAAGAACGATGGCACCGGGTTCCGGTTCGTGGTGCCGACGACCGAGGACCCGGACGGGACGATCCACACCCGGCTGCCGGCCACCAACGAGCAGGACGCGGGCGGGTTCAAGTTCCTGCTCCATGTCGACAACCGATCCTGCAGCGCATACGTCAATGCGCCGACGGTCGGCGGCGTTGCGGCCAACGACACGTGCGGGTTCCTGCGTTACGACCCGGCGGATACTTCGCCGGTCCACGTCGCGTACCATGCGTCCCAGCCCGGGAGTTTCGCTAGGTTCAAGTTTAGGATCGTGCGCGGTATCATGACCTGCGACAGCTCCCATGTCCTGAACCAATACGTGTTCGCGGACTCGGCCGGGGTGTATGACGGCGACCTGGCCGGCAACTTCGAGCACGATTTCCTGCGTTCGACCCTGCTCGGGCCGTGCACGGAGGCGGCGTTCTCTGAGAACCTGTACGTCTATGCCAAGGCGACGAGGGGCTGGGGTACGCGGATTTCCTCCTATGACGCGTCCTTCGTCCGCGCTTTCGCACTTTCGGAAATGGAGGAATAGCGGTACGAGAGGAGTAAACCACAGATAGACCCGAATGAGAGAATGAAGGAAAGACGATGAAAAGAGTCGTAATACTGCCGTTGCTGCTGGGTGTTCTGTACGCCGGGCCGGTGCAGTTCTCAGGCTCGGCGAGCATCTCCGGCGAGTACGGATGGGTGACCGGTTCTGGTGACACGCTGGTCGAGCCGCGGCCGGAACTGCGGTTCAGCCTGAGCCCGTCGCTGTCGTTCTGGGGCTTCCCGCTATCGCTGGACATGGACCTGAGCACGATGGAATCGGGCCTGCGGCAGCAGCTGAACAAGTACCGGTTCTTCCTCCACCCCGCGCGATGGGCCGAGGGCGTGATGAACTCGTCCGGGTTCGCGCTGGCAATCAAGGGTATCGAACTGGGCTCGTGCAATCCGTCATGGTCGCCGTACACTCTTTCCGGCGCGCCGGTGCTCGGTGCCGCGGTCGAACTGAACCCGTGGTACGTGTACTTCGCCGGGGCTGCGGGCCGGACGCAGCGCGCGGTTGCTGTCTCGGATACGACCGAAGGCGCCTACTCGCGCATGCTCTACTCGGGTAAGTTCGGATTCGGCAAGAAAGAAGGAACTCACTTCTACCTGACCGCCTTGTACGCCGGTGACGACACAATTCCGCCCGCGGGCAACTGGCGACCGAACCCGAACGACACAGCCGATACCTTCGAGGTCGTACGGCCGCAGGAGAACTACGTGCTCGGCGCTGAGTTCAACCTGGACCTGGCCGAGGGCGCGTTCCGGTTGGAGTCCGAGGTCACGGGGTCGGAGCTGACCCGGGACAAACGGCTGCCGGTCGAGAAATGGGACTGGCTACCCGAATGGGCGGCGAATACCTTCAAGCCGCGGATGTCGAGCTCGATCGACTATGCACTCAAAGTGCGGCCGTCCCTGAATGTGCTGGATACGAAGGTCTATGGCAGGCTCGAGTTCATCGGGCCGGGCTACCAGTCCCTGGGCGCACCGGGTTTGCGCAATGACAACATGGCCATCGGCGGCGGCATCGAACGCAGCTTCTTCGACAATGCGGTATCGGTGTCGGCCTCATACGCGAGTGAACACGACAACCTGCTGGCTCAGGCAGTGGAAGACAGCTTCGGCAGAGTGGTCCGGGTACTCACACTGAAGAGCACAACGACGCGGTTCACGAACTGGGAAGCGAGCCTCGCGCTGGCATTCCCGAATCTGCCGTACCTGCAGGTGGGCTACTATCCGTATGCCCAAAGCACCGACAGCCTGGATTCGATGGCCTCCGTTACATCAACGAGGACCAGCACAGGTAACGTGATTTCGGTGGGCGCGGGCCACAGCTTCCAGACCGGCAAGTTCTCGCATTCGCCCGGGGTCTCGTTCAGCTACAGTGACCTGCGCGGCCCCATGTCGGACTCGGCTGACAACACGAGTTGGGACGCCGGCCTGAACTACGGGCTCGGGTTCGAGTTCCCGCTGTCCCTGTCGGCAACCTGCGGGTACAGCACGTCGGAGGCGGTGACGGACACCGCGCCCGACAACCGGCTCTACTTCGACGTCACGCCGTCGTACACGCTGTTCGAAAAGTGGACGAACAGCCTGAGCCTGGGCGGGACGCTCGGCAGCGGGACGAGGGTGGATACACGCCTGACGTCGTCGTTCCCGGTCTGGAAGATATGCGAAGCCAGCGTGTCGGTGATCAATGCAAGGTACAGCGGCGCCGAGGGGAAGTACAACGACCTGCGTCTGACCACGCAACTGAGCAAGAGCTGGTAGTCGCGCTACCGAAGCGCCGAGAATGGAGCCTCGGGGAGGCTACTACGAATACGATGCCCGTGCATGTCAATGGCAATCCGGTAGCGCAAGCCCGTTGACACCGACCCGCACGGCCGCGCGGTTGACAACCTCTTGCCACTTGCTACCATATGCGCGAACAGGAAGGCCGCCGGCTGACAGTCAACTGCTGGCGGT
>CAYOCZ010000233.1:0-5543 GCA_964402475.1 uncultured bacterium
CTGCCTATCTCAACCGTCTGCTCCATCGGAAAACGCCAGCCCGGCGCGCAGGCGATTGACATGCGGCGCATGGAGAACGTCCGGCCCGCAGTTCCCCGCAGTCTGTCGAATCCGGAAATACCCGATGACTGGAGGGCCAGACTCGCGAAGCAGCTTGCCCGCGGCCACAAACGCAGGGCGCTGCGATTCCTCGACCGGATGATGGACCAGCGCTGGCCGCTCTTCCGCAACGACCCGGCTTTCGCGGCCGAGCGCCGACTCGCCCTCAGGCTCAGGATCCAGTTGCTGCGCGAATGGCACTGGTACTCTGAGGCGCTGGCGTGGCTATGCCTTGAGAGTGAACTGAGCCCGGGCGACCCCGAAGCGATGGTGACAAAGGAGTGGTTGATGCAAACCGTGAACATGCCCAGCGGGAGTGCGCCCGTCGGCGCTGACCCGGTTCTTGATGCGGCAAACGCGTGGCCCGGCGTGGCCGGCATGCACGAACTGAAGGCAACCCTCGAACGCGACGTCCTCATGCCGATGCGCGAGCCGGACCGGTACCGAACGTTCGGCATCGGGTTGCCCAACGGAATACTGCTTTACGGCCCGCCGGGTTGCGGCAAGACCTTCATCGCCCGCAAGCTCGCAACCCGGCTCGGCTTCAACTTCCGTGAGGTGCGCGGCTCGGACATCGCCAGCACCTTCGTCCACGGCACGCAGGGTCTCATCGGCAAGATGTTCCAGGAGGCGCGCGACAAGGCGCCTACGCTGCTCTTCCTCGACGAGTTCGACGCCTTCCTTCCCGAGCGCAACGGCCGCGACCTGTGGTACCATTACGCGGCCGAGGTTGCCGAGTTCCTGAAGCAACTGGAGAATGCAGGGCAGTCGCGGGTGCTGGTTGTAGGCGCAACAAACCTGCCGAACAAAGTGGACGAAGCTGCCCGAAGGCCGGGCCGGCTGGACAAGAAGATCTATGTTGGCCCGCCTGACCTTGAGGCGCGGGTAGAGTTGTTCCGCCTCTACCTGGACGGCAAGCCGCAGTTGAGGATTGATCTACTGGCCTGTGCCGAGATGGCTAAGAACTACACGTGCGCGGAAATCGAACTCGTCGTCAAGGAGGCGGCTCGCATAGCGGTCGCTGTGCCGCGGGTGATTGAACTCGCCGACATCATGCAGGCACTCATGGTAGTCAAGGCGCAACATGATGACGACGACTTCGAGCGCTATCGCCGCATGGCGGAGGAATAGCCCAATGGAATTCGCTTCCTATCTGGCATTGACGGCGACAAGATGCGCGGCGTACCATTGGAATCCCTGAAATACGTCGGCAATGCACCGGGAAGGGAGTTCGCGTGCATTGTCGCCGTGTGGCGACGAAGTGAGTGGACCGACCCGGGCTCAAGCGAGGTCGTAGAACTGGGCGATGGACTCTCGTTCATCACGCGTCCGTTCTGCGATGTTGCCGACAGCTCGGGGGCACGGGTCGGCCCCAGCTACGACCCTTGGGCAGTGGATGGATTCTGCATCCTCGTCAAGCGCGACCGAGACTCTGGCGATTCGGATGAGCTCAAGGACCGAGTGTCGGCCATCTTCGACTGCATCCTGCTCCAGGGGTTGTTCTATGTCCACGAACTCCTTCTTGCCTCTGAACTCGACCCGGCGGGAATCCCGAATACAAGAGTGCTCCTTCGACCACGGATGCTGAATGATGCCTGCCCCACTGCCGTCACTCCGGACACCGCACGCAAGGCCGTCGAGATGTCAAAGCGCTACCTGAGAGTTGCGCCCAAACAAGACGAGTTCGTCGTTGAGCCCGTCGAATTCCGAAGGCTGTGGCTTGGGCTCTTCTCCCTGAGACGGGGCATGCGTGAGCTTGTCCTGACACGGCGGATTCACGACTACGTGCAGGCAATCGAGGCGCTGCTGATGTTGGCCCGAACACAAGGCGAAGCCACCTTTCTCTCCCGAGCCTCTGAGCTAGCTGTAGGCACGGCTCAAGCTCAGGAGTCTCTCCGGGTGGCATGGTCTGTCAGGTGCGCAGACGAGCACTTGGAGCCGGTTGAACCGCGCGTGGGTGGCGACATTGGACCGATCTTTGAGCTCACGTGGAAGATGGAGAACCTCGCGCTGTCCAGCTACACCCAACTGCTATCGGACGACAGGCTGCTGGAGCATTTCAGGACAGATGACTCCATCCGAGAGTACTGGTGCGCGAAGTCCGCAGTTGAGAGGCTGAATCTCTGGGGCAACCGCATTGACCTTGACCTTCTCAAGTGGATTTCCCGCCCGCCGAGCGGGCCGGAGCTCGGTCGCCAGCAAGCCTCCGCCAACGACGGCCACGGGCTTGACGTATGCTAGCATTGAAGGGAGATGGGGGAACGCCCACCTGCTTTCAGGAGCCGGGCAGTGCCCAAGTACTGGACTACTTGCGCCCGGAGGTATAGCAGGGCAGTGATGGTGGCAGACAAAGGAGCGAGACATGCTGTTTGAGCCTAGGTGGGCACGGATGATACCCCGCTCGCACCGTCCGAGTCGCGGCAGAGTCAGAGAACTTGAGCGCCTGCGCCGCGAGCGACGTATTCCACATGAGGTCTTCGTCACTGTTGTTCTTGGCTCGCCGGGCACGGCCGCGGCGGTTCAGAAGCACGCGTACGAGACCATACGCAAGGCGCAACCCAATGCCAGCGAACGAGACGTGCTGCTTCAGGTGCTGGCTCAGCGGGCTCTGCCACCAGAGCCCTTCGGCTATGGGATGTCCCCGGTCGAGCTGAATGCGGTCATGGCAGGCATTAGTAGCCTCGACGGCTTGGTGAAATGGATTTGCGATCGGGATCGTGCTCAGATACAGAAGATGCTGCAGGAGTCGCCGTTTTTCGCATGGGGGATTCCTGAAGAGACAGTGGGCGGACGCGTGCTGGGCACGTTGCAGCGCACCGCGGATATCCTGCGTGGAGCGCGTGGCAGTGCAGACGAGTCTCCCACAGCCCACGCGGCATCGCGCCCGGAGGCGTTGGACGGTCTCGAATGGGTCCGGGTCAGTCTCGGAAGGGCCGTCGTAGATGCCATAGGCCGGGCCGGGGCTAGCGTCAGAGAGCCGGCCAAGGCTGGTCTCATGTGCGATGACAAGCGAGCCGCCGTTGGTCACTTCGAGACTGCCGCTGCTCACGCCTCAGGGGCGGCGCTGGCTGAACTGCACAACCTAATCGGTTGCTGCCGTGCCGGTGCCAGGGCGTACTCCGAGTTCGCAGAGGCGGTGCAGCTTGCGGAGAGCCTACACAATCGGCGTGTGCAGGCGGCCGTGCTTGCGAACATGGGCATGCGTCTCTTCGATAATCTCTCCCCAGAGGTGCTCGACGCGTATGGCGACAGGGGCCTAGCCGCAGCCCTAGACATGACTCCGGAGGCGCTTCGGGCGGGAGTTGGGCAGGAAGAGGGTCTCAGGTTGATGCGGCGAGCCCTAGCCATTAACACAGAAACAGGATACGCTCGTGGTGTTGCCGCTGACCTTCGCAGCCTAGGTGCTATGCACGGCCGCATCGGCTCCACGGAGACAGCGGAGGGCTACCTGACTTGGGCTTTGGACGCATTCCGCAACTTGGATGATGCCATTGGGGAAGCGATGACCCACGTCAGCATCGGGCGTCTAAGGATGCTGCAGAGGAGCGAGGAACGTGGTGTGCATCACTTAGTGACTGCACTCGCCGTGTTGGAGCGTGAAGGGGTGGGATGGTTCGAGATTGTGTTACTGCGCTCTGAGTTGGCGGGCAGCTTGGGGAGGATAGGCCGGGAGCGGTTCCTGTTCGCATGCAAAGGAGCCGGCATCGACAGTTCTGCTGCCGCGACTCTCGTCCGTTGGCTGGAGCAGTTTGAGGAGGAGACGAGTAGACTCTGACGTGACGAGACGTTTCATAGAAGTCCCGGGGGGCATAGCTAAGGGCTTTCGGCTACCCCGCGCATTTGACATGTCGTGATCGACCGCTACCATGTCCGCGATGGAATCCGACCCTCGGCCGGCCTTGACTGATGCCGGATTCCGATAACATGCACCCGGCAGCTGCGTCAGCCGCGCCAGCGTACTTCGTCTCTCCGTACACACAATACTCGATTCCAGCCATCAAGTTTGCGGCGTTGTACTTCGACCGCATAGTCCTACAGCAGAACCTTGTGCAGACGATTGCGCCAGAGCAGATTTCATCCGGGCCTGCTGCGGGGTCAAGAGCCCTGCTAAAGATGATAGACCGCCCGTTCCTAGACTCCGTGGCTCCTCTAATGAGGGAGGGCCTGCTGACCGTGAGAGATGCCACGGCGCGTCCGCACGACACCGCGACGGTTGCTGCAGTCAGAGACGTCCTACGAGGACTGCTGAGTCAAAGGCCCGACCTCATAGCGCCCGAATCGGCGACAGGAAGACTCAATGAGATTGGGGAGTTTCTCCCTGGACTCCACGTTTTGGGTGAGTACATCCCCAGCTACATCGAGCCCCAGCACGAAGTCCGTGCGGTCGTAGAGAAGCACTTCGGGACCTTCACGGTCGGCCGCACATTTCCACTGGACTTCATGTATGCCTACTACGGGACGCTACTGGCCGAGTCCCTGTGTTTGATGGCCGAGGGGCAGTTCGCACTTTCCGGCAGCGCCGTGCTGGACTCGTGCATGCAGTACGTGCTCCAGCATGACTCAGTCGTTGGCGGGTGGGCTGCCGCCGCACCGGTAGGTTCGTTTACGCCCAAGGTAGCCCATGAACTCCTCGCAGTCACGCTGCCCGACGTAAGCGAGCTCTCATTCGACGATCTGCTGGATGCACGCTACCGCCTCGGACCCGAGCTTAAGAGGCTCCAGTCTGAGGTTAGTCGGCTGTCTCACTCGCTGGCCAACGAGCACGACCCCTCGCGTCTTCTCGCGAGCTTGCCCGACGAAGTCAATGCTCACATCGTGCCGGCCGTCGACGCACTGAAGGCCAACATTGCCGCCTCGAAGCACAAGGTCCTCGCAGACTTGGCCGCCTCACTCCCCTCTGCAGAGCCAATCCCATGGCTGACTTTCCTGCTGCCCAGTCTGCCAGTCTACTTGGCCGTGATAGCCAGTTTGGCTGCAACCGCTGCGGGCCCCATTGTAGACTACATTGGCCGCCAGGGGGGTCTTGCCCGCAACGGGCTCTTCGGCCTCATCCGACTCGACCGCCAACTCAGGAAGTAGACTCGCTCCGACGTACCCATCTGAGGCCGACGAGCCCCGATGTCCCAGATTCGCGGTGTAACGGTACAAGTACCCGCCGCGATGCCATGTCCTGCCGGGCGGACGCGCGGTCTTCTCTCCTGACCGCCACTGACAGCCTACAGCTCACAGCCAACGGCTGACAGGTTCTGCCGGCTGAGCGGGGCCTGTGTTGTTTGACTCTCGGGCGCGGCGGGGATAGTGTTAGAGGCGGTGAACGTTCATGGCATCTGACGTAGGGGTGACATTGGTCAAGCCCCGCAAGCTGAGGCCGGGCTCGCGGGTAGCGGCCACTACCCTGTCTTGGGGAGGCCCCGGGGCTTTCCCACTTCGGTATGAGGTGGGCA
>CAYOCZ010000234.1:0-5508 GCA_964402475.1 uncultured bacterium
GAATCGTATTCTCTATTGGTTGGATGTTCCAGAGCCGAGGGTATCAGGACAGCGCGGTCGCATACTACTCGCGCGCGCGTCGAATCCTCCCGGATTCATCCCGCCTGCTTAGGGCTTCAGCCGCCAACAACGCGGGCGCCGCTTATGAGGTCTTGAAGGACACGGCCGCAGCCGGAGACGCGTACCGCGAGGCCGTGGCGCTGCTCGACTCGGCGGCGTATCCGAGAGAAACGAGGACAGTCAGGGACAACCTGACCCGGGCGACGGGCAGCCACAACGTCCGACAGGAACCGCCTACTCCAAGTCAGAAGTCAGGGGTCAGATAGCAGAAGTCAGAAGTGGGGGAACCGCGTCTACGATGCGGTTTCCAGCGGGTCCACGTCGACCTTGGCCCTGACGCCCTCGGACTCGACCTGCTTCAGGGTCACTAGCCGGTCCAGCCGGAGGTTGCGAGCCACCTTGACCAGTACCTGCACGGTACTGGCTCTCCCCCGCACCGACACCGGGCCCATCGCTTCCACGCCCTGAACCCGCCCCAGCTTTCGACACAGCCACTCGCCGTGCTTTGCTGCTTGGGACTCGCTTCGCGCGCTCAGTTCGATGAGCGCGAGCCGCCGATACGGCGGGAACTCAAGTTCCTCTCTTAGCTTCAGTTCCTGGTCAAGGAAGCGCGCCATATCGCCCGATGCCACACATTGCAGCGCCGGATCATCGGGCCGCCGGGTCTGAAGCACAAGCGTAGCCCCCTGCGCCGCGGCGCGCCGGGACAACCCGGAGAGCACCTGGAACGTCCGCTCCCTCGCGCGGAAATCCGGCAGGCAAAGGTCGTCATCAACTGACAAGGCGGCGACCACCCTCACCCGCTCCGGCCAGGGGACCCCGAACAGCGCACGCGTGCCGACGATGACCGACCCGGGCTCGGTCGCGGCCTGCCGGCCCGACTCGGTCAGCACCGTCACGACCTTTGCACCCGGCAGCATCCGGTTCACTTCCCGCGCGGCCATCTCGATGCCCGGGGCCTTGAACCGGAAATCGTGGCTGCCGCACGCCGGGCACGTCTCAGGCGCAGTGCCGGTCCTGCCGCAGTACCGGCAGCGCAGGTCTCCGCCCGAAAAGAGCACGAGCGAGACCGCGCAGTCCGGGCAGGTAAGCGGGCTGCCGCAGTCCCGACACACCACGTACCGGCTGAGTCCCCGGCGGTTGATATACAACGCGGCAGACTCGCCGGCAGCACTCGCCTCCCTGAGTTCGTTCACGAGCACGGGCGCGAGCACCTCGTCACGGTGCTTCCTCATGTCGACCACAAGGGTATCAGGCAAGTCGCCCGAAATGACCAAGGGGAAAGGGGAAATGACAAAATCGGACTTGGGGTTTTCCACTTGGGACTTGGGGCTTGGGCTTTGCACCATCTGGTACTGGCCGTTACGCAGGTTCAGCCATGTTTCGGCCGATGGGGTTGGGTCGCAGAGCAGCACCGGACAATCCGCAAGCCTGGCTCGGGCAATTGCCACGTCTCGGGCATTGAAACGCGGGTGCCGCTCTTCCTTGAAGACCTTGTCGTGCTCGTCCAGCACGACCATGCCGGCGAGGTCCGGGACCGGGACGAACACGGCGGAACGCACCCCGAGGACGAGCCGCCGCTCCGCTGAACGCAGCTCTCGCCAGACGCGCTTCCGCTCCGACACCTTCTGATCACCGTGGTAGAGAGTCGGCTCGATTCCGAATCTCGAACGCAACGCCCCCGCCCAAACGCCGGTCTCGGACTCAGGCATCAAGACTACTACCGTCCCGTGCTCGAGCCTCTCGGCGACGAAGGCGGCGACGATGTCTTCTCGTGGACCCGAGTCGGTGTGGACGCACACGGAGAAGGAAGGAGGAAAGACAAGGGATGAAGGATGAAGGTCGGATACCGCGGGACGAAGGACAAAGGACTTCGGACGAGTCTCGACTACCGGGGCGGGCCTAGCCCGGCGCAGCCCGTACCCACAGATGCCGCGCGGCAGGGCCAGACCGAGGACCTCGCCCATGCGACCGAAGTAGTAGGCCCCGACCCAACGCAGCAGGTGCAGAAGCTGCTCGTCGACCAGCCGCGGCTCAATGAGCTTCTCGACCGGAAGGGTCCTGGGCACCGGGCTGCGGGCCAGGACTTGCACCACGAGTCCTTTGGCCTTCTTCCCGCGCAGGCGAACCTGGACACAGGCGCCGGGCGCAAGCTCGGGGAAGAGCCCCGGCTCAAACTCGTAGGTGAGCTCGTGTAGCCGGGTATGGGGTACCGCAATGTTGCAGTAGCGCTTTGTGCTCAACGCGTCACGCCTAACACCGGAGGCTTCATGCCTCAGTAGCGGAGTTTGAGCTGGTAGCGAAGCGAGGTCCGGTATTGGTCGCCGGAGGTGCCTTCGGCGAGGATCTGGTTCTTGCGGTCTATGTAGTACTCGACCCGGAAGGAAGGACTCAAGTCACCGGTGAAGCTCTGTGTGTAGGACACGTACAGATTCCTGCCCACGTACTTGCCCACGGTAACCCGGGTCTGCTCGCTGCTGTTCAGCAACCCGCTCTCGAATTCGAGGTAATCGAGATTCACGAATCCCCGCGCTCGCTTCGACACCTGGGTCTGAAAGTAGCCGAGCAATCGACTGGACAACAGGTTGGTGACCGCTTTCTTCTGGTACCCGGGGGCCTGAAGCTGGTCCTGGGTCGCGTTCAGCGTCAGGTAGGAGATGATCTCAGTCTCGTCCCAGATCGGTGGCACGGACCGGAAGTCGAAACTCGGCTGCTCAAGGGTGCCAGTCAGCTTCAGGGAAATCGTATCCGGAAGGCCCGGCTCCTTCGATGCATTTCGGATCGGCTTTCCGGCTGCTACATTGAACTCCGGGTTCAGGGTGTTGATGTTGTCAAACCGCACCGAACCGCTGCCCACGCGCAGGGTGTGGTCGAGGTAATAGATGCTGCCCTGCCGCGAGGTCAACTTGCCCGAGTAGAGCACATCCTTGGTTGTCTTGCGCACCGTGAGATCACAGGCCAGCTCGATATCGGCAAGCTGGTTGCGGAACCAGATGTTGCGGTCGCCCCTGACCCGGACGTCGTAGGTGAGCAACGTATCCGGGGCCCCGGTTCCGCTCCCCGCGCTCTGGCCGAACCCGAACGCAACCAGCGCTTCCTCGACGTTCACCGTACCGGACAGCGAGAAGGGCCTGCCCAATGTCCAATCGAGGTCGAGGCTGCCGCCAATTACACCATATATCTCCGGCATCGGGTTGATAGTCGTACCGCTGAAATCGCCGTGGAACCGAAGCGAGTCAACCTGCCACTGCCGTCCGATGTCGACAAAGCCGGTGACCAGCACGTCGCCGTGGTCCGACCTGCCCGAGAGTTTCTCGATGTTGATGCGGCTCCGGTCGAAGACCAGCTCGGCATTCAACCGGTCAAAGGTCGTCCCGATAATCGGGACTCCGAGCTGCGCCCTCGAAATCCGCACCCGACCGTCGAACACCGGCTGCACCAGACTGCCCTTGACCGCCAGGTCGCCGTAGATGGTGCCCTGCCGCAACTCGATTATGGGCTTGAGATAGAACACGACCCAGACTCCGGGGTTGCGCAGTCGTGCTCTCAGGTCGGCAGCGCCCAGCTCGAAGCCACCCTCGGTCTTGTATTCGACCGAACCGGTAACGAAGCTCGTTTCCGGCACCGCGCTGCTGTCCCGGTGAACCAACCAGAGATGGTCGATTTCTGCGCGCGTTCGGCTGAGACGAACCGTGCCTTGCACGCGATTCAGTTCAACGCCGGCGACAGGAATGCTCAGTTGTTCGACATCAATGACCACGTCAAACGAATCACTGCCGGCCACATTCAGGCTGGCAGTACCGGACACGTCGAAGTCGAAGCCCAGAAGGGCCTTGAGTCGGGCGAGGTCCACCCGGCTCAGGGTCGCCTCAATCCGAGGCGGCTTCCCGGCTGCGCTGGCGAACGCCGCGCGCACATCACCACCTGCCAGGCCAGCGGCGACGAACCGGACGTCAAGCGAGTCACGTCTGAGGCTGAGCTGAAGTGCATCATTGAAGGCCAACGCCTGTGCGCCGGTCACGATCCGGAGCGCGGTGACGTCAATGCCGATACTGTCCCTTGCCAGCCGGGCGCGGCCTTCGGCCGCGACCTGGAACCCGGGTCGCCAGCCCCCGAAACTGAACTGCTGCTCCTGCCAGGTCAGCCGGACCGAGTCAACCTCGGTGCCGCCGTAACTCGCCCCGTCAACCGCGGCCCGTACCTGTCCTGAGAGCCCCCGCCCCACAACCACTGTGAAGCCGGTACGCGCACTGGTTGCACTGAGGCCGGCAACCTGCAGGCCCGAGACCGACAGCTCGCCCGTGGCATCGAGCGTCTCCGCGGTTCCTGCCAGGCTGACCCTGCCGGAAACCCGACCCTGTACCGGCAGCGATTCAAGCCTCGCCAGCAAACCGAGATTGAGACTGTCCATCAGGACCTCAGCTTCGACCCTGCCGCCCTGCCATGTACCGTGGCCCGAAGCCACGCCGACCGGCCCGCTCAGTTCAAACTGCTCGACGGCAACACGTTGGCCGACCCTGAGATAGGAGCCGGATACCTTCAGCTGTTCGATATCCAGGTCAGGTGCGCGCGCCGTCACGGTCGCTTCGACCGAATCGAATCCCCGACCAGACACCTCGATATCGGCGTCAATCCTCACGTCCGGCAGCATCGAGTCGAGCTGCCGCACCGGGATGCCGACCAGCTTTGCCGAACCCGAGAAGTCAAACCTGCGCAGGTCCAGCCGACCCGACACGTCGGCGCTGCCAAGCCCTGAGTCAGCCCCGGTCAAGGTCACTTGCACTACCGAGTCTTTCAGTCCGAGCTTGCCGCCTATTGTGGGCAGATGAACGGCTTGCCACACCAGCCCTTCAGCCGTGTATCGGACTGCTCCCGATGGCTGGTTCTTCTCCAGCCCCACATCGCCTGCCGCCCGGAACCGACCGCGAACCGATGGGCGCTGTCCAACCGGGGCCGCTGCGGCCGGCTGTCTGACAGAGGCCGCCGAGGCCACCTCCGGCAGACTGACTGACAGACTCTCAAGCCGAACTGCGATGGCGCTCGGCTGGAACGCCATCCTCAGCCCGGCGCGTACGAACGAACCGGCGGTCCGGGCCGTGAGTTCGGTCACAACCAACGCGTCCGGTGTGAGCCGCGCCTGGCCGGCCAGATCCTTCAGAGGAAGCCGCTCCCGGCAAAGCCGTCCCCGGACCTCTGACAAACCGACCAGCAACTGCTCGGGAACCGACCTCAGACGCAGGACCAAGTTAACTGAGTCGAGACGCTGCACCGTATCGAGGAAGACGGTCCCGCCCGAGAGACGGAATTGGCCAATCTGAGCCGCCGGGTACCGCGTCCTGCCTCCTCCGCTCTGGCCCGACTGGGGGCGCTTCGAACTCAGAAAGAGCCTGGGCTCGAGCGCGCCTGCCGACGACACGGCGAAGTTCCGGCCCCGGATCGAAGCCCATG
>CAYOCZ010000235.1:0-5506 GCA_964402475.1 uncultured bacterium
CTGCAGTTCTTCAACCGATGAATCTTCGCCCTTGGCGTGCGCTTCCTTGAGCTCGCGGCCCAGCCACTTCGCCCGGAATCTCCTCAGTGCTTCCCGGAACTCAACCGGAGTCGGAACGTCGGCAAACGTCCAAGCCGACACCATCTTACGGGTCTCCTCGTCCTCAATCAAACCGAGCACCGACCCCGCGTTGAAACCCGCATCATCACAGTGGTCCACTGCCAGCCGGGCAATCGGCCGCAGCTTCTCGTCGAGCAGGATCTCCACCAAACCCAGGTCCCGGGCAATCCGCGCCAGTTCCTGGCTCTGAATTGCCGAGCCCAGCAATTTCTCTTCCACTCCGCGGGTCGCGCCGGTTCTGGACACGCCCGGCTTCTGCTGACCCGCGCTACGGAGCAGGGTCATCTTGTCGACCCGGAACCGGTCGGCGATCCGATTCGCGTAGAGCTCACGACTCGTGTCATCGCCAATCAGCCGCAGGAGTCCGACCAGCTCAGCCAGGGCTGACCGCTGCTCGGCGACCCGGGAGAGATCCCGGCCCGCGAGCGCGAACTCCACCCAGTCCTGCCCCTGTGCGAACAACTCGACGAGCTTCTCCTTCCCGAACTGACGGACATACGAATCCGGGTCAGTACCGTCGGGCAGCAGCGCGACCTGCGGCTCAAGACCTGCGGCCAGTAGGACTTCAATCACCCTCCGCGCCGCCTTCCGCCCGGCCTTGTCCCCGTCGAAACAGACCGTGATGCGCGGATTGTACCGGCGCAGCAACTGAGCCTGGCTCGGCGTGAACGCCGTCCCCAGCGGTGCCACCACGTGGTTGATGCCCGCGTTCACGAGCGACAGCATGTCGAAGTTACCCTCGACGAGTATCGGTATCTGCTCGCGGATGTATCCCTTGGCCTGGAATATCCCGTACAGACTCTCACCCTTCCGGAAAACCGCGGTCTCAGGCGAATTCAGGTACTTCGGTTCGCTGTCATCCAGCACCCGGCCGCCGAAGGCGATGACCTTGCCCGATAAGGAGAATATCGGAAACATCAGGCGCCCGTGAAACCAGTCCACCAACCCCTCGCCCCCTGCCCCACGACTCTCGACCCCTCTGAGCAGCCCGGCCTGGACCAGTAGTCCCTCAGACCAGCCCCGACGTTTTGCCTGCCCACGCAGAAGATTCCCGGCCGGGGCAAACCCCAGCTTGAACCTGCGGACGGTCTCCGCGCTCATCCCCCGCCTCTCAACATAGGCCACTGCTGCGGGCGTCTTCTGAAGCTGTTGCTCAAAGAACTGGCAAACCTGCTCGCAGATGCCGTACAACGCCTGATTCTTGCCCGACGCGCGCTCGGTCTCGACCGTGATTCCCAGCCTCTTCGCAAGGAACTTCACGGCCTCGGGGAATTCCAGCTTCTCCGTCACCATCACGAAGTTGATAGCCGTCCCGCCGACCCCGCAACCGAAGCAGTGATATGTCTGTCGCTCCTCGTTGACGTGGAACGACGGAGTCCGCTCAGAATGGAACGGGCACAGCCCCTTGTAGTACCGGCCTGCCTTCTTGAGCGGCACGTAGCCGCCGATCAGTTGCACGATGTCGGTCTGCATCCGCACCTGCTCGATGACTTCCTGCTTGATCACTCGGCGCTCTTCAGTTTCACCACGGTCACGCCGCTTCCGCCCGCAGCCGGCTCGGCCAGGCCAATGGCATCTACCCCGGAATCCCGGCGCAGCTTGTCCCACAACGCACGCCGCAGTATGCCCCCGCCCTTGCCGTGGACGATGGTGAGTTCGGCTGAGCCGACCATCCGGGCCTCGTCAAGGAACTTCGTCACTGCGTCGTCTGCTTCCTCTCGGGTCATTCCCCGAACGCTCAACCTTGTATCGAACCGGTACGGCTCTGGTTGAACAGGCTCTGGCTCGGGCGTCACTTCCGCGGGTTCGACCAGCCTCAAATCAGCCACCGCCAATTCTACCTTTATCTGACCGAAGGCAACTGTCGCGCGGTTCTCGCTCGTCTCGACAACAACGCCTTGCCTGCGAAACGTATGCGACTCAACATTGTCGCCGGGCTTCAGAGCTTCCGGTGCCGAGCCCGGCAACTCCAGTTCCTCGGGTTCAGGGACGGCCTCAGCCAGCGCGTGCTCGACATGCTGCTTGGCCGCAACCACGCTCTCGTGGCTTGCTTTCTGTTCCCGTATCTGCCTGACCAAGTTCTCTATCTCGCGCCGTTTCCCCCTCAGGAACCGCTCCTCCTCGGCGCGAAGCCGCTCTGCGCCGGCCTTGGCCTCGGCCCGCGACTCGCGCAGCCGAACATCACACTCCTGACGCAACACCGCGACCTGCCGTTGCTCCAGTTCGGCCGCAGATCGCGCGACCTTAGCCTTGTGCAATTCCTCATCCAGCGACCTGAGCTTCACGCCCATGTCGAGCCATTCACGACCGATTCGGGTCCTTGCCCGCTCGATGACCTTCGCGGGCAGCCCGGCGCCCGCGGCAATCTCGAACGCGCTCGACTCACCGGGGAATCCCATCTTCAGACGATAGGTCGGTCCCTTGGGGACTGCCCCCGGACTGGAACTGTCCCCAGTCCCGCTTCCCCGTTCTCCCCACTCCATCGCGGCATTGGCCATGCCCGGCTCATCCTGCGCGAACATCTTCAGCGCCCCGAAGTGGGTCGTCACCACGCTCTTCACCCCACGGTCCCGCAGCGCCTCAAGCACCGCCACCGCCAGCGCAGCGCCCTCCTCCGGCGCCGTGGACGAACCAATCTCATCAATCAAGACCAGGCTTTCAGCATCGGCCTTGTCCAGTATCTCCTTCAGTCTGCCGATATGGGCGGTGAACGAGGAAAGGTCTGAGTCTAGCGACTGCTCGTCCCCGATGTCGGCAAAGACCTTCCTGAACACCGGCATCCGCGTCCCGCTCGCCGCCGGCACGTACATCCCGGCATTGAACATCAGTGCCAGCAGGCCGACCGTCTTCAGCACCACGGTCTTGCCGCCGGCGTTCGGCCCGGAGATGAGCACCACCTGCGCCTCATCCGGGAAGCGCATGTCCAACGGCACCACGCTGACCTTTCGATGCACGAGCAACGGATGCCTGGCCTTCAGCAGTTCGAGCGCACCGTCCGAAGCCGGCTCGGGCCGGCGGCAGTCAAACCTTGAAGCGAACCTGCGCTTCGCGACCAGCACGTCGAGCGCGCCCGCAACGACAAGGGCTGATGACAGCTCCGGCACGTGCTCGGCGACGAGTCGCGAGAGTGCTCGCAGGATTCGCGCCACCTCTTCGGCCTCGGCGTCCTGCAGCTCCTGCAGTTCGTTTCCGTCCGAAACCATCGCCAGCGGCTCGACGAACAGGGTTGAGCCGCTGCCCGAGCTGCCGTGAATTACGCCCGGCACGCCGGCCCGGTGCTCGAGCAGCAAAGGGAGCACGAACCGCCCGCCCCTGACCGTCGGTATGCCGCCGAACCAACCCGGGTTGCCGGCCGCCATCCGTTCGAGCTTCCTGACCAGCGCGTTGCGCGTGCCCCTGAGCCGACGCCTGATGTCGGCCAGCTCCGGCGTGGCCGAGTCGCGGACGGCTCCGGCTTCATCAATCGCGTCGTCAATGCCGCGTTCGAGCGACGGCTGCGGGACCAGGTCGTGTATCAACGACCGGACCTTGACGACATCCTGCCGCTGGTTCTGAAAGAACTCGCGGCACTTCCTGATGCCGGTGCACGCCAACCGGACGCGCAGCAACTCCTCGCCAGTGAGCAGCCCGGACGCGCGCAGTTGCCCGAGCAGCGGCCGGATGTCCTTCACCTCGGCGAGCGGCGGCTCGTCGCCAAGGCCTGCGACTTCGTCCAGCCGGTCCAACTCGGCTGCAACCTGCTCTGCATCCGCTACCGGCTCAAGCGCCCGGGCGCGCTCGCGGCCCATGTCGGTCTGACAGAGCCCGCCGAGGATCTCCCGCACGCGCGTGAAACCCAGCACCTCAAGCGTGTGACTGTCCAAATGCGGCTCCAAAGGGACTGTCCCCGCACGGGAACTGGCCCCCGGGTTTGCTAGTACTCGTCGTTCTGTTTGCGGCGGAATGCCCGACGCCGTGACTCAGCCTGCTTCCGCTTCTTCTTCTCGCTCGGCTTCTCAAAGTACTCGCGGCGCTTCACTTCCCGCAGGATCCCGGCATTCTCGCATGCCCGTCGGAATCGACGGATGAAGCTCTCGTAGGATTCGCCTTCCTTGACAGTAATACCTACCATGACTCGATAGCACCTCCTTTCAAGTCGTTTTGGCACCACCGGTCCGACGCGCGCGATACTGCGGCGTGTGTCGGGATTCCCGGCAGTCCATGCCCCTATCCGAGGTCGCCCAGCAGGCCGAGGGTCATTGCCGCGACAGCGACCGCCGCAGTCTCCGCCCTCAGTCTTCTCGGGCCTAAAGAAAACGTAGCCGCTCCGACAGACTTCAGAGCGTCGATTTCAGCCGTCTCGAAGCCACCCTCCGGCCCGACCACAATCAGGACCGACCGGGCGTCGCGCTTCAGCACGACGCCCAACCCCGGGCCGGTCTCATCTTCATAGGCAACCAGGACCTGGTCAAACTCGCCGTCGAGCTTGAACAGTCCGCTGAGCTCGACGGGCGCGTCGATCGTCGGCAGCACCGCCCTGGTTGAAGACTTCAGCGCTGCCAGCGATACTGCGCGGAGCCGTTCGAGCTTTGCCGGACTTAGCCGGCCGACTGTCCTATTACTCTGGAACGGAATGATTCGGCTCACTCCCAGCTCGGTTGCCTGGGCGCAAACCTGCGCCAGGTGGTCGCCCTTCAACACCGCCTGGGCAATCGCGACCCGGTGCTTCGGTTCGCGCGCGCCGGCCTTGGAGCCAAGCACGCGGCCCGCAACCTTGTCAGCCCTCACTTCGACCAGCTCGACCTCATGTTCGACACCTGCGCCGTCCGTAACCCGAATCCGGTCGCCGACGCTGTGCTTCATCGCCCTCGCGATGTGCCGCGCCTCGGCGCCGGCAATCACCAGCCGGCCGTCAATCGGCGGCCCCGGCGAGTAGTGCAGTTCGAAGTGCCCGTTTCCATCCGCATTTCTACCTTCTGACTTCTGCCTTCTGACTTCCGCCTTCGTCCTCATGCCGGTTTCCTCGGACTCGGCGTCTCCTCGCTCTTCGCCTCGTCAAGCTTCTTCAGCAGGTTCTTCTCCTCGCGCGAGAGTCGTTTGGGCACGTGGATCACAACACGCACCAGTTCGTCGCCCACTCCGCCGTCAAGGTGCTTGACCCCGGCTCCGCGGATACGCAGCACTGTGCCGGACTGCGTGCCAGCCGGGACCTCCAGGGCTTTCTCGCCGGAGAGAGTCGGCGCTTTCAGCCTGCCGCCCAGCAGCGCAGTGGCGATGCTGACCGGCACCTCGACGGCGACGTCGTCGCCCTGCCTGAGGAAAAGCGGGTGCTCGCGCTCCTCGAACTGCACGAGCACGTCCCCGCTGCCGCCCGGGCCGTAGTGACCCTCACCGTGCAAAGGCAGGT
>CAYOCZ010000236.1:0-5472 GCA_964402475.1 uncultured bacterium
GTCGAGTTCCGCCCGCAAATCGCGCCGGAAATCGGCCCGAAACTGGCCTCGCGACCCGCCTTCCGAACCACCCCGGGAACCGTTCCGGGAACGGTTCCCACCGTGGTTCCCGGGATGTCAACTTAGACGACCTCGAACCCGCCTAACTCGCTCTGATTGAGTCACTTAGGTTTGTCCGAGCTCGCCTGAGTCTGCCAAATCCCAGTCCGATCCGGTTCTGCCGCGTTTCGCGCCTACGGAACCCTCGACTCGACTACTTCGTCACGCGGCTTGTAAGGCTGTCGTCACGAGACTGCATCTTGGGTTGGCGATCACGTACAAAGGCGACGCGCGAGCCGGTCATCGAGGCGGCGATGAACATGCTACGCTCAACGGGCCTGACCCCACAGAAGCTTGGCAACTACCCCAGCGTCATCACCGCGTTCCTGACGGTGGCCGAGAATACGCAACCGGGCTCAACCGCCCGCGACCAAGGGCTCGCGGATGTCTTTCGTAGCCACCAACAGCCCTACTTCGATCAGTCCTTGCTGCGCCGTTTGGCAGAAATCGTACTTCCTTGGCATGTTATCTCCCTTCCTGGAACAATGCTGGACGCTTCCCATTTGCACGCTCCCGTTCCCTGCAAACTCGTATGCTCTTCAGCGGCAGACCACCATGCCGCAGCGCGCTTCGTACCCCGAGTCCGACCTCAGAATCACCTGATATACGCCCTCGCCAAGGCGAGAAACGTCGAGGTGTGGTCGGCCACCGCCAGCCATGCAGGATGACACGAAGCGGAGGCGGCCGGCTGCATCATAGACCTGGACGACAGTCTGACCTGTCACCCCTCGGGCGTCCAGCGTTACCCGGTGCTTCGCTGGACACGGGTAGATACTTAGTCGCCTCAAAGCTAGTCGCGGCTGGCCAGACTGGTCGCTGATTCCTGCGACAAAGATGCTTGTGTGCCTATAGAAGACCTCGGCGTTGCCGGGCGCATAGTCACGCCAGATGAAATGCACCACAGTATCTGACACCGCAAGGATCGGTCGGTCTGCGGCTGTGCCGTCAGGCGGCCTCACCCAGAACGTGTCCCACGTCGCAGCGTAGTCGCGGGACCGGGAGTACACAATCCAGTCATCCTGTCCAGATGTCCACGCATTAGTTCCGTGCAGCCATCCGTTCTGACCTGCGGTAGCCCAACCAGGGGACTGGCAACCAGAGTCAACCGCCCACGTTTCACCGCCATCGGTGGAACGGCCAACCCTTGGTGAATAGCTTTCGGACCACAGTACATACACCCGATTCTGGCTGTCGGCTAGCACGTTGGGGTATCCGTCGTCCCTGCCAAAACAGCGATAGGGCTCCCAAGATGTGCCATTGTCCGTGGAACGCATGTAATAAACCTGCCTCACACCAGCCATCTCGTCACTCCATACCGCATGAAGCCTGAGGCTCTCATCGGCTGCGATGTCGCACTCCCCAAGGCTGTTGCGGTGCACTAGGAATCGGCTGGGCTCCCACGTGAACCCGGTGTCGTGGGAGGTCCTGACCCACAGGGAATCGTCATGGATGTAGAGCACGAACAGGTTCGCCCGCGCATTGACGGAGATCCCGGTCTTCCACCCAGTGCGACAGAGAGTCTGATCGCTACTCCACGTGGCTCCGCCATCCGCAGAACGTCTATATCGCAGGTCTGACGCAACCGTACCCAAGAAGTGGTGCACGTTTTCAGCGTCTGTCGCGAGGATACATGACGCCTCGGTGGAGCTATCGAGCAGTGTCACTACGCTCCAGGTATCACCGCAGTCGGTAGAGCGTGTATACATAGTACCACGTTGGCCCGGGGAGTACTCGTCCTCGAAGATCACGTGGACAGAATTGCCATAGGCCGCGATGCCTTCCGGGTAAGACTCAGCATCAGTGTTGGTCAGACGAACAATCGAACCCCACTGCGCCTCAACTCGCCCGCCAATCGCAAACAGTCCGCACAGAACTGCCACTGCCACGCGAAGTCTGGTCATTGTTGCCTCTCTGACGAAGAGCGCTGGCTCGACACGGCTCCGTCGACTGCATCTATGAGCTGTGCTGCGGCCGTCTCAATTGCCCGAACATCCACTGTAGCATTGGTCGCACTATCGACCATGGAACGCAAACGCTTGATCGCATCCACGAAGCGCCCCGCGAGACTCTGCGGAACGTCTGGAACGAGACGCAGCATCTCGCAATCGAGCGCTGCCCATGTGTACTCAACCTCCCACTTGATGCTGTCATTTCGTCCTGCGTGTGCGTCAATGGCGGCTCCGCAGTACATCAGCAGGGACTTCACCAATGATCCCCGGTTCGCTGGCTCGTATCGCAGTAGCGGAATGACACTGCGTGCTCTGCGCAGCAACTCGTCTGGGCTTTCCATCACGTCATCCTCCTGTCTGATACCTACTGGATAGCCGGGTCATGCCACGCTCAGGCGCACTGGCGTCCGACGTCGGGCCGCTCGGGCTCCGATTGGATCACGATCGGGCACTCTGCTCTCTCTCGTTCCACTCAGTGACGAGTTTCCCCAGCAGTTCCCTATGCCCAGCGACCACACGGTAGTTGTCTTTGGTCTCTCCAGATTCTCCGCCTGTCTCGAAGCTCACAACCTGACGCAGATGGGAGTTAGACGTCTTAGTGAGGAATTGAGAGAGATTTGACAGGTACCTGCCAGCCTGACCGATGTCGAGGCCGACCCCTCTCCTGAAGAGCTCCTGCTTGACTTCATCTCGCCCGTACGGTCTGTCTTCCGATATGAGTATCTCCAGGAGCTTCACAAGCCTGGGAGTCAAATCCGATTGGCGCCTCAACGTCAGACGTAGCCTGTCTTCCAGCTCGGCAAGTTCGAACGTTCCCTTCTCCAGAGAGAATGAGCTGCGTACTGAACGAGCGACCTCCTTCTGCCTCGCTTCTCTTGCCTTCACATAGTTCTTCGCCTCAGGAAGAGGAATAATGATGTCAGGTGTGATGAATATGTCTCCGTCGGTGTCGACGAAAGGACGCAGGCGGACGCATTCGGCGTCTATCTCGTAATCACGCAGCCAAAGGACTGCGGACACGACATCCGAGTGAAACTCCCGGGCCACCAGGATAATACGCTGTTTCCGATTGATGTTGGCTAGCTCTTCATCTATGAACTCCTCCATTCTCAGCTGTGCTTTGTCGGAATCTAGCTGGAGGTATTGCGCATAGATATCGAAGATGTCCTCAGAGTGCAGACTCGAGCAGTAAGATGCGTACTTCACGGCTTGCCATTCAACGTCCCTGCCGGAGTCATCGAGTTTCAGTTCGATCACCACGAGATTCGCCTTCTTGTCGATGGCCAGCAGGTCCAACCGAATACCCGAGGGAAGGACCAGTTGCCTCGCTACTATTAGGAGGTCCTCGCCGAGTATCCCCGGCGACTTCTCGATCCATTCCTCCATATCAAGCGGTTCCTTCAGACCCAATTCGCTTAGCCTCTTGGGCGTGAGTTGGATCAGCCGTCTGTCTTGGACGTTCACTTTGTACATCTCAGCCTCCTCTTTTCCCAAGGGTAATTCGGGGACATCTTCACTCAAGTCCGTATTGAGGCCCAGGCATGGCAACGGACGTGCTGTTCGTTCATACCGCGACGCCCTCCGCCCGAGCGTTGTGCAGAAGCGGGCTCTGCTCCTGATCGAAACGGCGTTCCGACACGTAGACGCAGAGGATCACGACGTTGTTTTCCAATGACAGCTCGGAAGTAATTGGCAGCACGCGCCGCCGTTCCGTCTCAATATCCACTTCACCCCTGAGCACGACCATTACGTCTATGTCTGAATCCGGCCGGGCGTCACCGCGTGCCTGCGAACCGAAGAGTACGAGCCGTACTAACCGCTCGCCGTACAACTCCCCCAGCCTCGCATGGAGTTCGGCAAGTACTTGTCTGACCTTGGGCCTCATGTCGCAGTCAATGTAACCTGTGGGCAGACAAAGTCAATATCAACCCGGGACCGAGACAGTGGCAGTTATCGGTCATCCACGTTCCTCTCCAAGCCCGCCGAGGACCCTGTCTGGATGGGGGCATGCTGACTGACCTTTGGGCGTACAAGAGAAGCGGGGCTTGGGGCCCCGCTTCGCACATCCGGAGGTGAGCAGTCCTAGTTGAGTGTCCGCTGTCTGCGGAAGTCAAGCCGCGGCACGGAGCCGTCACGAGTTTCCGGGTTGGAGTCCGGGAACAGGTCAAGGTGGACTACCGCTTTTCTGAACACGAGCGCCGAGCCGGAGGCATTCGCTGCCGACAGGCGCTGCAGCGTGCCCGCCCCGACTGCGGGCTGGCTCGTGACTCGGGCGCGGGCTGCGCCTCGGATGAAACGCTGCACCTGTTTCGCGGTCAGCCGGCCGTGCGCCTGGCTCTGCATAGCGTCAATCACGTACGACCTGAGCAGTTTGGGCCACATCTTCCGGAACAGTGCGGACGAACCGAACAGGTCGACGCATACTATCCGGTTGCCGACCGCAACCACCACGCCGATTGCGCCGGGGAACAGGTTCGGCAGGCCATCGAGCTTGTCGATGTAGGGCCGGGCCCGTTCCTGGGCGTCCTTGTCTTCATAGACCTTGGCGAATGCCCGGCTGGGGGTCGCCACGTTGAGCTGGGCGTGCGCAGCGTCCACCTCGGCCCAGACTTCTTCCTGGCTGCCGGTCTGGGAGGCTTTGCTCCGAACCTTGCCGGACGCCATGTATCCCCTTGTACCGAAACTCATCGTCGAGCCGGTCCAGCGGCCGTGCTCGGTGCAGAAGACCGGCACGTCCAGCCAGCCTGAGCCGGGCGGCAGCAGCACGTCGTCCTGGAGCATCCGGTCCTGTTTCGCGCCCGAGACGATTTCGCCGGCCATGCCGAACACGTAGGTCTTGCCCGCATTCCTCATGCGCACGGTATTGACCTGGCCCCCGTCTTTCTCCTGCACCTTGACCTGGCCGGAGCGGATGGCCTCGTCGAGCAGCGTGTAAGTCGAGTAGGTTGAAGTCCTGCCGAGCAGCGGAAACAGAGTCAGGTTCTCGTGCCCGGACGGGCTCTTCACCGAGACCTGCGACAGGAGTCTTGTAGCGGGGTACGCGCCCAACGGCTGTCCCGCCGCGACACAGAAGGCCGTGCTCAGGCAGGCCGCGATTGTCGAGAAGTTTCTCATCTGGTTCTCCTATTGAAGCTTGAAGTTGAACGGGAGGATTACGTTGCGGACGACTACCGGCCGGTCGCGTTGGTACCCCGGTGTGAACCGGCACTGGTATGCGGCTGCGACTGCCGCCTGGTCCAGCAACACGCTGCCCGAGGTCGCGTAGACCTTCGCGCTCGACACGTTGCCCAGGGTATCGACCACCATCGAGACCACGACCTTGCCTTCGATCCCCGCGGCGCGGGCCATTTCCGGGTAGTCCGGCATCACCTCGCGCACCAGCTTCGGCTTCCGCTCGACCTTCCAGAACGGAACGACGATGTCC
>CAYOCZ010000237.1:0-5400 GCA_964402475.1 uncultured bacterium
GCAGACGAGCGCGTCTGACTTCGCGGTCGTGCGCAAGAACGAAGAACACCAGGGCTCCAGCGACCGGGAGATTGAGCCAGCCATCGGTCTGGGCCGTGTACCAATAGCCGAGCGGGAAGTAGAAGAGAGGGTAGAGGTACCCGGCGGCGGCTCCGAGCCACTGGGACCGGAACGCGCGGCTGGTGAATGCGAAAACCGCCAGTGCCGTCGCCAGCGTCCAGAGCAGGTCCAGAACTCGGATAGCGGTCATCGAGTGACCGAAGAGAAGAAGTGCAAGGGCGTGCACCACCGTGGTCAGGGGCGGCTTCATGTTGAAGACGTCACGGTAGATGACCCTGCCGGAAAGCATCGCGTCCGCCGTGAAGGAGTGTATCCCCTGGTCCCGGCCGAAGGGGTAGATGAGTGAGACCGTGCCCAGAACCAGTGACGCAGCCACGACCGAAGCGAGCGGCCAGGGGAAACGACGTCCAGGGACCCTGACAGTCATCTCGGGGTCAGAAGTTCGTCGCAGTTCCAGGTCTCCTTCGCATAGCATTTCAGCGACATGATGCGGCTAGGGCGTTGGGTCCGAGGCCCCTACCGAACCGCGCCAGCTCTGAAGGGCCCGGCCGTCGTGTTTGAAGAACACGTCGATTGTATCCCCGCCCGGGGCCCAAAGCCGCAAGGGCAGCTTCAGTTCGAACTGCCGGACCAGTTCGTAGTTCTGATGGAACCAGTCGCTTGGGTACAGACTCCGGCTGGCGAGCTTCTGCATCGTCACGACGACGTCGCACTGCAGGTGCTTGACCAGTTCGAGCGAGATGGCTCCGTGCCCGTTTCTCTCGCTCGCTGGGACCGGGAGGAACGGTAGGGCCTCCGGACTCACCAGTCCGCAGGCATCGATGACAGGGCCGTGGTAGTAGTAGCCGAGCGACCCAATCTCCGGCGATAGAACCGTGTCCCCGGGCGGCACGACTCGATTCAGCCACTCCGCGACAACACGGTAGTCGACCGCGCGCGATCGGTCTGCCAATGACTCGAGCTTCAAGTCAGTCGCCGGACGGCGGGCGGCAATCCTCGAACGCAGAGGTAGCAGAGCCGGACCGGTGACGAGCACCAGCAGCCCCAGGAATGGAACTGCCGCAACCACCCGGCGACCACGAACCCGCAGCCAGTCAACGGCGAAGACAACGCCTGAGGCGATAGCAGTGAACCACAGGCATTCCACCGGCGGAAAGTACCACGTAAACAGCAACGGGTTTGAGACGGCATAGAAGAGCACAAACATTGCCAGCAGCGCCGGAACCGCCAATGTGTAGTTCCTGCTCAGCTTACCCACCGACTTGGCCCTTACCACGTAACCGAACACAGCCGCCGCCACCACCATAGCTAACAGCAGAAAGCAGACCGCCAGCAGGTCCTTCGGCCACAGCATCCAGCCTCCCACTGTCCAGGACACGACCCAGGTGACAAGCGTAACGAGAGCGTGGCCGGCCGGGAGCGGGTAGAGGGGTCGGCTCTTGGCCAGAAGCGAGTGATAGACCGGCGTCCCGAAATAGGGTGTGGCGAAGGCGACCCAGGCCAGGCCGGGCAGTAAGAGACCGGTGAGTTCGCGCCAGTTACGGCGTTCCACGAGCCATGACGTGAAGAACAAGATAAGCATGAGCACGCCCTCGGGCCGGGCCAGCACCGAAATCCCTGCCAGCCATGCGCCCAGCCTGAACCTGCGCGTCACAAGCGCCCAGAGCGACCAGACCAGCAGGCCGGCAAAGAGGAACGTCTCCATCCCGGCCAGCGAGCCCTGCAGGAGCGATTGCCGCAGCGCGAGCAGTCCGGCGAGCAAGGCGGCCAGACCGACTGAAACGCCGAGACTTGTCAGCAGGAAGAAGATGCCCAGGATGGTGAGAGCATAGAAGATGAAGTTGGCGCGGACAGCGAGTTCCGGAGTCGGGACCGACCGGGCAATGCCGTGCAGGCCGGCGAGCCACACGACGTACAGGGGCGTTGACGAGCCGAAGACTCTCTGGCCGGGGTTGTAGACGAGCCCCTGGCCATTCAGCAGATTGTCGGAATAGCGGTAGGTTATGTAGGCGTCGTCTTCCGGCAGCACCGGATTCGTTAGGTGGGCCACCAATCCGAACACGAGCGAGCCGGCCAGAAGGGCAACGGCCAGCAGGGAGCTTGGTCGGAGGGTCACGGTCTTGCGTTCTTGCTGTTGGTTTCGTCTGGGCGGATGTCGTAGACGACTGACCTGCCGCTGTCGGCAGAGAACATCATGGTGAACCGGCAGCCGTCAACAACATAGCTCCTACCTTCGCGCATTGGTTCCAGCAACGGAGAGTACCTGCGCGGGTCGCCGGGCATGAACACGGCGATCGTCGGTAGAAAGTCAGCCGGCCCGGCTCGCCCGCGAAGCAGCTCATAGCTGACCTCGCGGAAAGTCCGACAAGGCGTGGCTCCGGTGTCGACAAACGTCCCTGCCTCGCGGTAAGGCAGCAGAACGAAGCGGTGTCCTGCGGTTCCTTTCTGTCGCACGAACTGCCCGGCCTGCTCGAGGTCCCTGACCTCGGGCGAGTTCCGGAGCGAGGCCGTGTCCGTGATCTGAAAGAACGTGTCGGGGTCGGCGCGGAAGTATGTGCGGCCCGGGAACCGCCGCATGAGCAGGTAGTTCTCAGCGCCCCGGTCCACCGCGTAGACGACCGGTCCCTGGAAATCGAGCGCGTTGTCGAGGAAGGCGGCACCGTAGTAGAAGGCGTGCGGGGGGCCTACGAAGACTACCGCGTTGCGGATGCCTCCCTCCGCGACCTTGGTGCGAACCCGCTGGTACTCGCCGTAGTTGTACGCATACTTCCGGAGCAGTCTTGGCAGTCCGACCGTGGTGGCCACGGTGAGGGAGAAGACCACCGCAACCGCGATAACGTTCCGGGTTCCGGTTTCGGCTTCGGCCCCTGCTGCTCGCCCAACGAACCTCGGGAACTCGACAAGCCCGCGGGCGCTCAGCAGCAGGATGGGCGCCAGACCCTCATACAGAAACCGCGGGCCGAACCAGAGGTCCTGGAACCAGTAGAAGAAGTAAAGGACGGGCAATGCGCCAAACGAAGCCAGCAGCAGCCAATCTGCCGGTTTCCGGGGAGACGCCACGAAGAGCAGCAGGACCAGGAGCAGTCCGGGAAACGGGCTCTCGAAGAGGAACAGGTTCAGGGCGTTGAGGTTCGTCCCGGTCTGAATCAGGCCACGCAGCGGAGTATGTTGACCCCAGGCATCGAAGCCACGGGTCCCGAATCCCAGGCCCCATTGCGCGTGGTTGTACTCCAGCATGCCGTAGGCCTTGTACCCCGGCAGCAGCGGGTCGCCGGTGGTCAGGTAGTTGTAGAGGCCGAACGCGCCGAGGCCAAGCAGGACTGGCACCAGCAGTAGTAGGAACGCGGGCAGCGGCTTGCCACGCGACCTGATCAGAAGATACGCGCCGTAGCAGGCAACCGGGATGAAGGCGGCCAGGGCACTCAGTGGGCGGATGTTCAATGCCATCGCCAGGGAGAGTCCGCTGAGAAGCGGGTCGGCGAGGCTCGACGCCGCGCCTCCGTCACGCAGTGGACGGATAGTGCGCAGGAAGAACAGCAGGAACAGCGAGAGGAACAGCAGCGCCGATACGTGGTTCACGTATTCGGCTGACATGAAAAGAAGGAAGGGGGAAGCCACGCCGAGGAGGGCTGCAATTCGCCCGGTTCTCTCGTCGTAGGCTTCCTTGCCGAGGAAGTAGAGCACGACGACTTCGGCCGAGCCGAGTAGCGGGTTGATGAGCCATTCGGCGTGGACCAGTGAGCCGAGCGCCAGCAGCAGCGAATGGCCAAAGGGATACTCGGCGAACACTCTCAGGCCGTCATTGATGATGTAGATGAAGCTGAAGAAATAGTCGTCGAACCGGACCGGCAGGGTGATGTGGCCCGACGCGAAGATGCGGCCCTGAAAGACCTGGTCGATGGTGTCCTGTACGTGCGGGATGTGCTGGAAGACCAGCCAGGATACCAGGTTGGTGAGGATCAGTACCACGCCAGACGTGAGCAACAGGAAAGCAGCGGGGCTGAGACGATCCAACAGGGACCTCAGGGCCCGCCGGGGGAGAATAAGGAACCGTACCAGTATCGGATAGCCGACGGCCAACAGAAGAATGAGGGCCGTGCTGGCAATGGCCAGATACGTGACCATCCAGCGGTCGCCGGTCTTGAGTGGCGTGAGCGAGAACAGGAAGACGACGACCGCAAGGGCAGATGCTGCCAGGTGGGCACGCGATTCCGCCATCCGGGCGAGAACGGCCCGCGTATATCCAGCCGACCGGCGTGCGGCGGAGGGCCAGTTCGTCCTCGAGCGCCTTGACCGCGGGTTGCTTCGCATCGTCGACCTCCTCCTTGCGCAAGGGCAGTTCGGACGCGGCGCAGGCGAGGTGGCCTTTGATGATGTACGGGTTCGCGAGGTCGATGACCGCGGCCTCGAACCCGCGTTCGAGGATGAGCGCCGGGTTGCGCAGCAGGTACTGGTTGAGCGCGTCCGCATAACCGATGAACACGACCAGCGAATCCTGCAGCTTGCGCCCGGCCCGGCCGGCCTGCTGCCAGAAGGAGGCGAATGAGCCGGGGAAGCCGGCGATGACGATGCAGTCGAGGCTGCCGATGTCGATGCCGAGCTCGAGCGCGTCGGTGGATACGACCCCGCGCAGGGCGCCGGAGGAGAGGCCGGCTTCGATTGAGCGCCGGTCCTCCGGTACGTACCCGGCCCGGTACGGCGACACTGCCAGCTCAGGAGTGTGTTCCTTCACCCAGCGCGAGATAAGCTCGGCCAGACGCCGCGACGGGACGAAGCAGACCGTCTGAAACCCGGACTTGGCAAAGTGGGCGACTAGTTGCTGTGTCTGGACGTGGATGGACGACTCGGCGTTGGCCAGCGGGTTCCAGAACACGAGGTAGGTCCGGCCGCGCGGGGCTCCGTCGTCGCCGACGTGGACGAACTCCTTGCCGGTTAGCTTCTCGGCCAACTCCTGCGGGTTGGCAATCGAGGCCGAGGCGAGGAAGAACTGCGGGTCAGAGCCGTGGTAGGCGCAAATCCGCCGCAGCCGGCGGATGAGCTGCGCCACGTTGGAGCCGAAGACACCGCGATAGGTGTGCGCCTCGTCGACGATGCAGTAGCGGAGGTTGCGGTAGAACTGCTGCCATTGGTAGTGGTAGGGGAGAATCTGGTGTAACTCATAGGGATTCGAGAGCACGAGGCGGGAGCGCTGGCGGATGCGCGGTCTCTTGTCCGCGGGTGTGTCGCCGTCGTAGACAGCGGGGTGGAGCTCCAGCTCAAGCCCCTGTTCGAAGCGCTTCAGGACTTTGAGCTGGTCCTGGGTCACGGCCTTCATCGGGTAGAGATAGAGCGCGGTCGCGG
>CAYOCZ010000238.1:0-5393 GCA_964402475.1 uncultured bacterium
GCTCGGAGTCCCCAGATGGCGACCACTAGCCGGCAAGTCGAGACATCAGTGAACCCGCATTGAGATGAAAGCGACTCAGTATCAGAGGCAAGTCGCTTGAAGGGAGGTCGCACGACACGACGTCTGGCTTTCTGGATCATGCTGGCCGCCGGCGCTCTCGCGTTGGTGGTCGGCATCGCCCACGAAGACTGGGCGCGGATTCATCATTTCAGTTCGCAGATATGACTGTCTTGCATGGGTCTGGTCTAGGCCCGATTGCCCGTTTGGAGGGACGTCGGTGTCTGTCACCGGCAGTGCCCGCAATGCCCGTCAAACGTCTGAGACCAAGGAGGTCTGCATGAAACGTCTGTCAGTGATTGTGCTGGTGCTGCTCGTCCCCGTGGCGATGCAGGCCAGCCAGCGGGTGATGGTGTTTGAGGACGTCACCGCTACCTGGTGTACGTACTGCGCGGGAGCCGCGCGCGGAATCGAAGAACTTGATTTCCGTTCGTATGACTCGGTAGTCCCGATTGCCTACCACTCGTCGTCGAGTGACCCGTACTACACGACCAACTCCGCGGCCCGGTTGAGCTACTACGGAATAACCGGCTACCCGACCGTGGTGTTGGACGGCAGTCGCAAGATGGTCGGCGGCTTGCACACCGGGACGATGTATCCCGCCTACCTCGACTACTTCCGGACGCGAATGGCCGTGTCCAGCCCGCTGACCATTGCGCTCTCCATCAACTACGACACGACCGCCCGCACCGGCCAGCTTGCCATCAAGATCGACAACACCAGCGGCGGTTCGGTGAGCGGCCAGCTTCACACCGTTCTCACCGAAAGCCACATCTACCACCCGTGGCAAGGCTTGGATAGTCTGCACTACGTGGAACGCAACATGCTGCCCAGTTCATCGGGCGAAGCGGTGACGATAGCGGCCGGCGACTCGCTGACCAAGACGCGGGACTTCACAGTAGATGCGTCCTGGGTGGCGAGTAACTGCGACTTCGTGGTCTTCGTCCAAAACAACTCCTCCAAGGAGATGTACCAGGGCGCGCGCATCGCCATCATCAATGTGCCCGAACTCATGTACTACGGGTACCAGTCGGCGGACCCGGTGCCGAACAGCGATGTTGACCTGACCGTCGGTCTGCGGAACATGGGCACCGGCGAGGCTCAGAGCGTAAGTGCCACTCTGTCCACATCGGACCCGTACATCACGGTTACGACCGCCAATGCGAACTTCGCGAACATCCCGGCCGCTGCGAGTGGCTACTCCAGCACTCCGTTCCAGATCCACGTGGACGCAGGTTGCCCGGATCCGCATCTGGCGACTATGGATTTACAGATCACGGCAACCGGCGCGCCGACCGCCAACTTGAGCTTCCCGCTCAACGTGACCACGCACTCCGGGCTCGCCGACAATATGGAACACGGCATCGGCGAGTGGACACACTCGGGGATCAGAGATAACTGGTACTACAGCAACTACACTTATCAGTCGGATACCACAAGCTGGTACTGCGGGGTCGATGCGAGCCACCAGTACACGAACGAAAACGACTCCCGCCTGATGACGCCGTTCTTCACCGTCGGCAGCGATACGACACTGAAGTTCTACGTATACTACGAGACCCAGGGGGGCGACCTTGGAGTTCTGGAGATAGGCAACGGCTCGGAGTTCTGGTGGCCGCTGATGAACTACTTCGGGTCGAGTTCCGGCTGGTATCAAGAAAGCATGAGCCTGGGCGCGTACCGCGGCCAGACCGTGCAACTGCGCTTCCGTTTCATCAGCAACTACAGTGTCACTGCCGAGGGTTGGTACATCGACGATATCGAGGCGGGCGCCGCCATTGGTGTCAAGGAAGAGCGGGGCCTCACCGGTTGGAGCGTTACGCCTTCTGCCAGTCTCGTTAGAGCATCAGCTCGCGTGAACTACCAACTCCCAGTCGGGGTCACGGGGATTCTGTCCGTGTACGATGTGGACGGACGCCTGGTCCAGCGGCTGGGCCGCGACCTTGTGGGCAGCGGGTACGAGTCGTGGAACCTGAACGACGTCAACGGCAGTGCGGTTCGAGCCGGCACGTACTTCGTACGTCTGGCGTCAGACGCTGGCGGGGCCACCAGCAAGCTGGTGGTGACTCGGTAGGTGAGAACACCTCACCTAAGCTCCAAGCCCCGGGTCGCAGGCCTCGTGCTTGCGGCCTGGGGTTTGTGGCTCATCGCCGGCGGCTGTTCCGAAGCACCGGAACTTGAGATCAGGCCGACCAACCGGGTCGTGCTGGCCGAGTATTTCACATGGATGCGGTGCGACTACTGTCCCTACGCTTCCCGGGCGTTGGACAGCGTGGCCGCGGATTTCGATGACAGCCTTGTCATCATCGCGTACCACCGCCGTCTGGCCGGCGACACGCTCAGCCCGGAGTACGCCGAGGCGCGCCGTCTGTTTTACTACAGCTCGAACGGCGAGCCGGCCACGACGTTCGACGGTGGCGAGGTCGTCTGGACGCCGGGACCGGAGTACAACTACCCGACCTTCCACGCCAAGACGGTCGCCGCAAGGAACGTTGTCCCCGAAGCCCAATTGGGCGTCAGCGCAACGGTGAGCGACAGCGATGGGACGGTCACGGTGCGGGCGACCGGCGTCAGCGCGACACCGGCCGAGAGTCTGACGCTGCACATCGTGCTGGTCGAAGACAGCGTGCGCGCCTATCTGCCGGGTGCTTCGGACACGGTCTTCCGCCATGTGATGAGGCAGATGCTGCCGAGCGAGAACGGCGCAACCATCAGCCTCACTGTCGGCGACACGACCGTCGTCGAGCGGCAGTTCCAGTTGAAGCCGTTCTGGAGTCGTTCCATGCTCGGCGTTGTGGCCTTCGTGCAGAACACGCGGACCCACGAGGTACTGCAGGCCGCACAGCAGAGCAGGATTGAACAGCAAGGGAGGTCACGATGAACCCGAGACCCGGGGTTGCCCGGGAATGCAGCGCCATTGCCGCGGTTTTTGTCTTCCTGGTGGTTCTGGCCGGCCCGGCACTGGCCGGGTACGGCCTCAAACTGGTTGCGCGCGGGGACACGGTTCAGCACGTCAGCCCCAGCGGCACCGGTGAATTCAATTTCACACTGACGAACACCGGCACGTCGCCCGACGTGTTCGAGTTTGACTGCCGCGTGGTCGCGGGTGTGCCGGGCTGGGCCGTTGTCTACTGCGTCGGCGGCCAGTGCGTGGAACCGGGAATGCTCGTGTACGACACGTTGCCGGCGGGAGCCGGCGACACCGCAATCAAGGTCTCGGTATACACAAGCACGGCTGAGGGCGAGGAAATCGTGTCGCTGAGCGCACGCTCGATGGGTGATTCGTCACTGGCCGAGTCAGTCGCAACACACACCATCGTCGGCACGGGTATCGAGGACCGTGTACTCCGGTGTGCGCCAGAGGCCCGTTTCAGGGCGGCACCGACCTTGGTGAACCGGCAGACCGGGACGTCCGTGACGTTCTCAACGCCGGGGCAGATGTCCTGCAGAGTGACGCTGCACGACGCCGGCGGTCGGTTGGTCCAGACCGTCGCGTGCGCTGTCGTGTCTGCGGGGCGACACCGCATTCGCTGGCAGCCGGAGCGCGGCCTGCCCGACGGCGTGTACCTATTCCATTTGTCAGCGGGAGACGCATCGGCAGTCACTAAGGTCATTGTCGAGTAGCCGAAGACGGCCAGAAGCGGCGGTGAATAGCCCCGGTAGCGCCGGCGGGGTTCCCACCGGTTTGGCGCGGGCGCAGAGAGGAGGCGCGATGCAGGAACGTAGTCTTGTGGACTACGCGCGCGCTGCCGGCTGCGCGAGCAAAGCCTGTCAGGAAGACCTGATGCAGGTTCTGCATCAGCTTCCTGTGTTCCGGCATCCCGACCTACTGGTCGGAGGCGAGACGTCGGATGATGCCGGAGTATACCGGCTCGACAGCGAGCGGGCTCTGGTGCTGACCGTCGATGTGCTGACCCCGATTGCCGACGACCCGTATGTCTTCGGTCAGATCGCCGCGGCCAACTCGTTGAGCGACGTATATGCGATGGGTGGCGTGCCGCTGGCGGCGCTGTGCATTTTGGGCTATCCGGTGGGGGAGATAGACAACGAGACCATTCGCACGATGCTGGCCGGCGTGTGGGACAAGGTGCGCGAAGCGGGCGCAGTTGTCGCGGGCGGGCACACAACTAAGGACATGGAGCTCAAGTGCGGGCTGGCCGTCACCGGACAGGTTCACCCCGACCACATGCTCACGAACGCCGGCGCCAAACCGGGTGATGTACTGGTGCTGACCAAACCGCTGGGCAGCGGCGTCATTACGACCGCACTTCGTGCCGGGCTGGCTCCACCGCAGGCGGTCGTCGAGGCCAATCGCGTCATGTGTCAGCTCAATCGGTCCGCGAGCGAGGCGGCAGTGGCAAGCGAGGTCAATGCCGCGACTGATGTCACCGGGTTCGGGCTCCTCGGCCACGCGTGGGAGCTGGCGCAGGCGAGCGACGCCGCCATCGAGATACAGGCCGACCGGGTTCCCATTATCCCCGAGGCCTTTGACCTCGTCCGGCAGAGCCTGTTCCCCGGCGGGTCGGTCAAGAACCATGAGTACATGCAGACGAGAGCCGACTTCGTGCCGTCAGTACCCGAGGACCTGCGGATGCTGCTGTGCGACGCCCAGACGTCTGGAGGTCTGTTGATCTCGCTGCCCGCCGAGCGTACCGCCAACCTCTGCAGTCGGCTGCATGAGGCCGGTGTCGCGCAAGCCGCTGTCATCGGCCGCGTGCTCCCCGGCCCGGCGCGAATCCGCGTAGTCCGCTAGCCCCGCGTATGGTTCGGTTTCTGTTGCCCGTGACCACCTGACGAATATGATGAAAGGAATGGTTGACAAAGACCTGTTGGCCTCAGCGGCCTCAGTCGGACTGTACGCTCAGCTTGCTGAGGCGGTCGCGACGATGAAGCCCGAACTCGTGGCCGAGCTTGCGCGCAAGGTGCTGGAACTGGGCCTGTCGCCCGAGAATGCCATGACGCAGGGCCTGGCCGCGGGCATGCGCCGGATGGGCGAGAAGTACGCGGCCAAGGAGTGCTTTGTCCCGGAAGTGCTGCTCGCGTCCAAGGCGATGTATGCCGGGTTCGACATTCTGTCGAAAGCCGCAAGCTACAAGCCTCAAGCCGCAAGGGCAAAAGTCGCGCTCGGCGTGGTGCAGGGCGATATCCACGACATCGGCAAGAACATAGTGAAAGTGATGGTGCAGGCGGCCGGGTTCGAGATGATCGACCTCGGGCGGAACGTGCCGCTGCCTGAGTTCGTTAAGGCGGCGGAGAACGGCGTTGCGGTGCTGGGGATTTCGTCGCTGATGACAACGACGATGCCGAGGATGGGCAAGGTGGTCGAGGCCTTGGAT
>CAYOCZ010000239.1:0-5385 GCA_964402475.1 uncultured bacterium
CTTTCATCTCCCGCCAGAGGAGCGGAGCTGTATGGCCATAGACGAGGCGGAGGGCCAGTCCCAACGCTTCCGGCCACGACCAAGCTTGGTCTGCCGCCCAAGTTGACTGGGGAAGCACCCAGTGGACTTTCAGTCGGTCGCCTTCCGCTCGGTGTGCGACGAAGGAAACCTCCTCCTCGCTCGACTGCGCATCAATACCAGTTTCGTAGTCCGTCCCCCGGACTTTCGAAAGTGGGAAGGTGGTAACACGTTCTATGAGATGCGGCAGCAGCACGCCAGTCGGGAAAGTGTAGAGGGCGGCGCCCTTCCACTCGGTCGTCTGACCCGGATGGTCGGAGTGCCCTCGGAACTCAAGCGTATCTGAGTCTATCACTAGACGGTTGCTGGAGTGCAGCGCATAGTCCCAGGCGAATGGCACATCCCTGCCAATCGCCCGCTGGCCGTCAGGAAGCTCCAGTGTCACGGTCAGACGCGTTGCGTCACGCGGACCAGCGGGAAGCGGTATGACGGAGAACGGTTCCCCCCCGACCAGCGACATGCGAGCCTCTATGTGAAAGCCCCTGTCAGGTTCCCACGCCAAGTAACCCTTCTCGCCGCGATATGCACGTCCTTCGTGCTCGAACGAAACACTCTCAATCAGCGAGGACTCTGCCGGAGGGTATCTGTCGAGAGTCACTTCGTTTCTTCCACCATTCTGACTTCCTCTTCCGTCAGGCCATACAACTCATACGCCAACGCGTCAAGTGCAGCGAGCGGCTAACCGTACCCCCTGTCGTCACCGTTACTCAACTACCACGACCTTCTGCGTCTTGCCCCTCACGCTTTCGTGCACGAAGTAGACGCCGGGCACGAGACCCCTTGTGCTGTTTGGGCCGGGGCGGAGGTCCAGAACCTCTCGGCCGGTGATGTCGAGCAGGGAGAGGCGACGAGGGGTAGGTGACGAGGGACGAAGGAGGAGGTTACCGCGGACGATGGTGGGAGCTGGAGGGCGAGGCTGCGGCCGTTCGCCCGACCTCAGCGGGACGTGGTCGTCCGCGAATACGGCGATACAGCTGGCCGAGCCTTCTCCAACGTAGACGCGACCGCCTACGGCGTCCCAGGTCACCGACGCAGGTGAGGCCAGTAACGGGAACGTATCGGTTATCCCATTGTTGACTCCACTGATAACGGCGAGGCGGTTCGGGTACTGGATGCCAACATAGACCTTGTTGTTGTCACTGTCAGCACATATCAGGGCTGGGTTTCCGTACGTTGTGTCGCGGGCAACGATGCTATCTCTCGCGCAATCGACCACGGTCACTCTGCGGCTCAATGCGTCGCCGCTGTACAGCTTGTTCGCGGCGGAATTCCAGAACAGCGACGGGCCATAATCGTAGACCTTGAGCGAGTCCACAATGTAGTTTCCGGACCCGTCGATGGCAACGAGCGTGCCAATCCCGAGTGCCAAGGCGTACTCCTCGTTTTCTGCGGCATCGTAGGCCAGGAGGTGCCCGTAGCCGGGATACCCCAATCCTAGCACGGCTTCTACGGTATCCGCATCTGAATCCAGAATGTAGAGGCTGTCGACCACCTTGCTGGAGCAGTACACCTTGTTATCAGCAGAGTTGCGGGAGAGTTTCCATGGGCCAGGGATTGCGATGCGGTCGACTATTTGCCCGGAGGCGCAGTCGATGACAAGAAGCTGGTTGGTGTGGAAGCTGGCACAATAGAGCTTGTTCCCAACGGGATTCCAGAGCAGAGTGCCGGCGACTGGGTCGCAACTGTCGACATCTACGGTCCAGTCTAGCAGTGTGTCACTACGCGTATCCACAGCAGCTACGTCACACCGCCGCAAGGTTGTCGGTCGACGGGTGAGAACGTATACCGTGTGCATGGAGTCGGATTCCAGGATGGCCGGCCGGCTCTTGCCCAGCGGTATCATGCCGACGAGCGAACGCGATGACCCGTCTATCACGGCCAACTCCCGGCTGGCTGCGACGTATGTCTTGTCTCGCTGGCGGTTCCAGGCGGCGACACCGGCGTAGCGCCCCAATGGCGTGGTGTCAACCTGAATTCCGGCGGCGGGGTCGATGACCAGCAGGTCACTAGGATACCTGCCGCCCCAGTACAGTGCGCTATTATCTGTATTCACGCACTTCCCTACTCCCGGGAATCCGCTGGTAATAATGCTGTCTACAAGTGAGTCCGCAGCACAGTCAATGACATAGACAAGCTCGCCGTCCGTACAGGCCACATACAGCCGGTTCCGCACCGAATCCCAGCATGAGCCATAGAGGGGCGAACTGGGGAGGGTTATGCGCTTCGCTACGGTGTCCGAATTACAGTCGATGACCGCGATGTCGTCAGATTGAGAGTTGGCGCAATAGACCTTGTTGGATGTACTGGCATAGACTAGGTCTGTGGGGGAGTCGCCCACGAAAAGACGGCGAACAGCAGTATCGCCCGCGCAGTCAATGACGAGCACGCTATCGGCGTTTGGAGATGCGCAGTAGACCTTGTTTGAAACCGAACTATAGGCCATGGCCGTCGTATTGTCGGGGGCGCGCAGAGACCGGATGATCTGATGCGTCATGGCGTTGATGCAGACGATGCTGTCGATACCCGAGCAGGCCGCGTACACCCGTCTGCCGTCTGCGCCGGTAATCAGTTCGCCAACGGTAGAACCTATGTTGATGGTCGCGATTACCGTGCCGGTTGAGCACCGAAGTACCTTCACGGCACTGCCTCCAGCGAAGAAGAGTTTGTCATACAGCCCGCTGTACGAGAAACATGTAGTCGGTGTGTTGACAGTGTCGATTACCGAATAGGTAGATCCGTCCATCACGACCAGTGCAGCATCAGAGGCAAAGTAAATGCGGTTCCAGCGAGACAGCCAAAGGCTCCGCACGATAGCCGTGCCCGGCACCGCAACACGAGCCAGCTTATGATTAGTCAGGGCGTCGACCACCGACACCCAGCCATTGTTGCCGGAGCAGAAGACTCGGTCGTCTTGCGAGTCGTAGACGAGACACTTGGGGTCGGTAATGCCGCAGAGTGAATCGGGTACATAGACTCTCTTCTCAAACCACTGGCCGTACAGAGCACTGGCTAGCATGAGGAATACAGCAACAGCGGCTAGGTGGAACTTCATTTCATCCTCCTAACATCGGGACGTCAGTAATTCGGCCCGCGCCTTACGCATTTCGGGCGGATAATCCCGGGGACATAATAATCAATTCGATACCCGTCAAGGCTGGGCGACCTTCTGCTGACATAGGCTGCATCTTAGATCAGCGGCAGACGCTTGTCAAGCGCGCGGGCGGGGCGGGGCGCGGCGGAGGCGAAGGCGAGTGCAGGATAAGACTGAGGAGAGAGGAATGAGGAGGGAGGACGGAAGACTGAGGTAAGAAAAGGAGAGAGGACTGAGGAATGAGGAAGGAGGAATCCGGGAATAGGATGGAAGTCGGAGGGTGGAGGATTCACGTCAGGACCTGAGAACGGAGTGCCGAGGCGGCGGCGGAGTCGTCGGGTTTGGCCTGCCCGCGCGGCAGCAGGCGGGCCGGATTTGGCCTTGCATCAGTAGGGATGTTAAACGCGCAAGGGCCAGTGTCAAGCCAGCGCGGCAGGGCGACGCGAGAGCGCGACTAGGCGCGAGTCAGGCTCAAGTTGGACACCGGCAGCGAGTCGGCTTCGAGTCGCGTGAGGTTCGCGACCTTGCTGGCATGGTCGATGTCCACTCCGACAAGCTGCCCGTCGGCGTCGAAGTCCAGGACGACTCCAGGTACGACTTCGCGTGAGTCAGCGCTCTTCTTCTCCGACAGGTCAATGTAGAGCGAATCGGTTTCCGGATAGTAGTGGAACTTCATTTGCTTTCCTCCTTGAATCCCCGGTCCGGGAAGGCGTTGTGCACCGTCTCGCCGTCCGCGAGGGTAACGACTCTCAGGTGCTTGCCCAGTTCTTTGACGAATGTCCAGTAGCGGACGCGGCCGCCCGGCTGCTCCTCGCGTCGCAACGGATGCCGCAGGGCCGCCTCGCACCACTCGCGCCGGATGTACGGCCGCTTGCGCAACACCTGTTCCTCAAAGTACCGTGTAGTCTTCATGCGCCGGTGAGATTCTTGGTCTAGGCTACCTGATTGCCCGGATAAGTCAATGAAGCAGGCTGACCTTGTACTTCGGCGTCTCGGTGGCGAGAGAATCCGTCTCAAATGCCGAAAGAGTCGCCGCAGGCCGGCGGAGACCATGACGATGCCGTACTCGTCCGCGGCGCGGCGGAGGCGAGGGCGACGCAGGTGAGAAAAGGAGAGAGGACAGAGGAATGAGGAGGGAGGAATCCGGGAAGAGGACGGAAGACGGGGGATGGAGGATCCACGTCAGGACCTGAGGACGGAGTTCCGAGCAGCGACGGAGGTGAGAAAAGGAGAGAGGACTGAGGAATGAGGAGGGAGGAATCCGGGAAGAGGACGGAAGATGGAGGATGGAGGAGGAAGGATGGAGGGCGGAGGACAGAAGATGGAAGAAATATCGACTTCGTTCTTCATACCTCTCTCCTTAATCCTTACTCCTCGTTCCTCAATCCTCTTTTCGGCTTGGCTTTCTTGGCGCAGGCGACGAGCATGGCCGTGAGTTCGTCGGCCTCTCGACGCAACGCCGCCACGGCCTCTGCTTGGCAGACTCCCGAGTCGGCCAGAAGTTCCAGCCAGTATCCGCTTTCCTCCAACTCCTGCAGTGCGCCCTCAACCTTGCTGATGTACTCGGCGTCCGACCGGCTGCGGACGGCTTCTCGGTAGTGCGCTCCAACCGACGTACCGGAGCGCAACACCTGCTTGCCCAGCGTCTGGGCGATGACGGACTTGGGCAACGACGCGTAGAGTCGGACGACCTTCAACGCAAACTCCTTCGTCCTTTCCTTCATCCTTGTTCCCCAATCCTCATTCCTGGTTCCTCACTCTTCATTCCTCGCTCCTCATTCCTTGCCTCCCTGCCTCCGGGCGCGAGCCGGTTTGTCGGAGGCGACGAACTCATTCCGCCTGACCCGCGAGTGCCGCCGGTCTGCAGCTACGGACTCGGTCCGCCGCTCGCGGCGGTGGGTTGATGGGACCGCAGCGGCACGCTTGCCCGAAGGAGCATCTCTGGGCACCAACGTGAGATCGACTCGTGCGTCGAACGCCAGCGCAATCTTGGCCAGCGTGAGGAGTGTCGGGTTGAAGAGCGCCTTGAACATCTGCGTGACATAGGCCGGCGACGCGTCTAGCCGCCGTGCCAGCTCGGCCCGGCTCACGCCGCGTTCTTCCATCATGCGTTCGACTTCCTCCACGAAGTCGAAGCGCATGGACTCGACCCAGTACTCCGGGTTCTTCTCCAGTTTCTCTGTGAGTTCCTGATACCGTCGGTCAGTTTCAGTCAT
>CAYOCZ010000240.1:0-5380 GCA_964402475.1 uncultured bacterium
GAAATGGCCCCAATACCGCTAGGCCCGGACAAGAGGGGCATCAAGGATGGCGCCTGGCTTGCCCACAAGCCGTTCGACCAGTACGTGTACGCTATCAAGGGTGACCGGACCGAGGAGTTCTACCGGTACGACGTCGATGCGAACAACTGGCAGCCGCTGGCGTCGATACCCAGGGGCCGCGAGGGTAAGCTGCCGTTCAAGGGCGCGCACGGCATCCGGGGTGATAGCAGCTTCATCTACTGCACTAAGGGACACGAGACGTTCGGGTTCTGGCGCTATGACATCGAGACAGATCAGTGGACCCAGCTTGCGGACGTGCCCCAGCAGCCTACCGGCGACACCAAGGTTTCCTATGGCACCGACCTGACCTACGTTCCCGGCAACTCCACGCGTGACGGCTACGTCTACTTGCTCAAGGGTCACAGCGGCGAGTTCTATCGCTACAACGTTCGGACTGGCGGATGGGAGGAACGCCAGCACGCGCCGCCGGGCACGGGCAACACGCTCTGGAAGGCCGGCTCGTTTATCACCTTCGACGGCGACCAGACCATCTATGGCCACCGGTCATTCGCCAACGAAACCTGGACGTTCGACATCGTCAGTCAAGAGTGGAGCACGTCGCCCCTGGCCGGCATGCCCGGGGTGCAGTCGCAGGATGGCGGCTGTGGTGACTGGTCCGACGGTGCAATCTTTGCCCTGAAGGGCGGGGACACTCGCGAGTTATGGCAGTATACGCCGCCCAGCGACTGGACCGGGCTCGAACCGATGCCCAAGCAAGGCAGCAACAAGCAGCCGCGCAATGTCTTCTGGGGGGCGGACATCATCGCCCACGGCTGCGGGGCGTTCTTTGCGTTCAAAGGACACGACACGCCGGAGTTCTGGCGATACGTACACGCGCCCTAGTAGTCGGAGGGCGTTCAGAGCGGCGTCGCGGCAACCGTAGACTTCGGCATGCGGGACCAATGGAACCCCTAGCGGAAAAGAGCGGGGCGGCCCTCGGGCCGCCCCGCTGACTGTGTGCCTTGACAGCGGATGAACAGGTTCTACAATCACGTTGTCTCTGGGGCGCACAAGAGTGGCGGCAGCTAGCATCCGTTCACAGACTGACAATTGCCGCCACGCGCGACTCCAACGGGGACAGCTGGCGGACAGCATCGCAACGGCCGCACTATCGAGGGCCCGGTGTTGCCGATGCTCCCGCCGGACAGCCGGAAGGAGCAGGGCCCGCGTTTGGAGGCTTGGATGCCGAACAGAATGGTACTTGCAGTTCTAGCTATCGCCCTGTGCGCCAGCGTCGCGCTGGGTGCCTTGGACGTTGCGACCGAGATAGTGAGTCCGACAACGCAGGAACCTGTGGGGTTCGTACCGGTGGTGGTCATGCTGACCAACAACGGCGACGTGGCCGCGATGGTGCCTCGCCTTGACGTGAACATACTGCCCAGCGGGTACGAGCATAGCAGGACGAACATCGCGATTGCGGTCGGTATGAACCAGTCGGTGATGATGAATGTCTGGAACTACCCGGGCGGCAGCGAAACCTGCACGGCGTACATCACCTATCCCGAGGATACGAACCACACTAACGACACGGCCGTTGTCATCGTGGGTGGCGGTGGAATCTTGGACCGGGCGGAGACGGGGCCCCATGCCGGGATGAGCCTGATCCTGTCACCGAGTCCGCTTGCCGGCAACGTCCTGCACGTTGAATACAGCCTGACCCAGGCTGGACCGGCGAGTGTCACTCTTTTTGACGTCTCGGGGCGGCCAGTGGCAACGCGTCGCTTCGTCGCTGACCGCTCGGGAGAGTTACCCCTGGACCTGCGTTCGCTGAGCGGGGGAGTCTACCTTGTGCGCCTGGACGATGGCCGCCAGAGCGTGGTCCAGAAACTCGTGGTCCAGCGCTAGAAACGCTAGGAGGTCAAGATGCAGAGCAGGACTGCGGTCTTGGTTTTGACAATGGTTCTGTGCGTGACAGCCGCAATGGGCTATTATGTGGATGTCGCAGTCGAGATAGTGAGTCCGCGCAGCACCGAGCCGCCGGGACCGGTGCCGGTGATCGTCAGGCTAACCAACCTCGGCGACTTGCCGGGCATGGTGCCGCGCCTGGATGTGATCAGGCCCGACGGCTGGGCCGACTACAGAGAGAACATCTCGCTGCCGGTCGGCGACAGCATGGACTTGCATTGCGGCACGTGGGATTATGACGGCGGCGTTGATACCTGTTGGGCATGGATAACGTTTCCGCCTCCGGGGGACTCAAACCACGCGAACGACACGGACGTCGTGATCGTGAATCCCGCCGGCATCCAGGACCGGGTGGAGAGTCAGCCACCTGCCGGGATCAGCCTGACCCTGTTGCCGAGTCCGCTTGTCGGCAACGTCCTGCACATCGAATACAGCCTGACTCATGCTGGACCGGCGAGTGTGACTCTCTTTGACATCCGGGGCCGGGCGGTAGCCACGCGCAGCTTCGTCGCTGACCGCTCAGGTGAGCTTCCCATGGACCTGCGTCGTCTGAGCGGCGGAGTCTACCTGGCGCGTCTCGATGACGGCCACCGAAGCGTGGTCCAGAAGCTCGTAGTCCAGCGCTAGACACAGAATAGGACCGATAGGACCAACAAGACCTGTAGCAGAGAGAAAGGGGCGGCCGGAAGGCCGCCCTTGCCTGACATTCGTCCGCGCCTAGCGCTGGACCACTAGCTTCTGCGTGGCCAGGTACCCGCCCGCATCGAGCCGGACGAGGTACACGCCGTTAGAGACACTCCGCAGGTCAAGGCTGGCTGTGCCCTGCTTGGCCGCCGGCAAGGTCCGACTCAGCACCGACCGGCCGGCAACGTCGTACACTGCCATGCGTAGCGGTGCGGTCTGGGGCAGGGCAAACCGCAGGGTCGCGAAGCCCGACCGCAACGGGTTTGGTTCGACCGCCACCGTAGCCAGCACTGCCGGCCGGGTCGCGTCGGCGACCCCGGTCGGCGGGGTCGGCCGGCACATCACGCTGCGCGGGTTAATCGTCACCTGCCCCGAGTCGTACAGCGTCCGGTCGAGCCCGAACCGCTTGAAGGTTATCGACTGACTTCCGATCCACGGCACGTAGTAGTCGGTGCCGTCGAAGGCGATGTTGCCGGTGCCGTTCGTGCCCGGTCCGACCGCCCACAGCGCGTCTTCGCTGATGCTGCCGCCGTCGAAACGTGAAGCGGCATAGCCGCGGAAGACTTCAGCGTAGCGGTCAGGTGAAATCCACACCGTATCGTTGACCACCGCGGAGCTGAAATCGTCGCAGGTGATATTCACGGTCGTGGCATTCACGAGCGAGCCGGCGAGCGTGAACTTGTAGACTTTGTTGCCGGCGGGCGCGTAGATGTACCCGCCGTCCGCGCCGCAGACGTGACCCACGCTATCGGTGAGCGCAATGTCGATGTGGGCGCCATCGTCGGTCTTGAACCGCCGCAGATTCCGACCGTAAACCTCGTAGACATACGTACCGGCCGGGTCCATGCATGGAACCGACTGGCCGGACTGGAACGTCATCGGCGTGCGGTTCACCGGGCTGGGGTTCGCGTTCTTGGCCGCGGCCATCAGCGCTGTGCCCGAGCTTGCCTTGAAGTAGAGCGAATCCGGATCCACCCCGGGTCCGGGGACGGGTGCGCTCCAGACCAGCTTGCTCTGCGAGTAGTGGAAGAACACGCACCCCGCCCCGGACCAGCTAGAGCCGGGCGAGTAAACGAGCAGGGGCTTGAGTTCGTGTTGGCGCCAGGGCTGGGAGTCGCTCATCACAACATGACCGCGCCAGAGCCCCGGGTTGTCGGCATCGCTCCAGGTCCGGTAGAGCTGGCGGCCATCGGTGCTGAGGTCATAGAGAGTGTAGCTCAGGTTTACATAGCGGTTGCCGGTGCTGCGGTAGTTCTTGAGGTCGGGCCACACTTCCTGGTCGGCCGACGCGGCAACGTTCGTCGGGCCGACCCAGGTCTGGCAGCCGTCGGTGGAGTGCAGCGCGAGCACGTCGAAACTCGTCGCCTGACCGTCGTGGTGATAGGCGGTCCAGGTGACGGCGAGCGACTCGGGCAGCGTGAACGCCGGGTTCATCACCGCCTCGGCAACCGCGAATGTATCAGGCTTGGGGTTACGCTCGTCCCACTGGTGCGGAGCACCGAAGGACTTGTTCCAGAGCAGGTTGAGCTGGCCTTTGCCCTCCGGTACCTGGGGCAGGACCGCGAGGTATATCCAGCCGCCGGCCCCGGCCTGAATCGAAGGCTGCATGACGTTGCAGAAACTGTCGGTTAGCGCCCAGTCCTTTCCGAATCCGGCCGAACGGAGCACGTAGCCGTTCTGCTCGCCCGCGACGTCCAGGTGTTCGTTCGCCACGGCGTAGAGGTAATAGGGTGAGGTATTGTCCCGGCACATGCTGATGTCGATAATCGTGTCCGGCCCGACCCAGACCGGGAACATGTGCACGCCGGTTCCGTCGTGGTTCCAGCGGAGTTCGTAGACGTCGCCGTTGTTGTTCGGGTGAATCAGCATCACGTGGATGAAGTTCGAATCGCCGGTACCGACCGCCATGCCGAGGCGGCCGTAGAGCGCCTTCGGAGTGACGGTCGCGCCTGCGATGTAGGTCCACGAGGTGCCGTGATCGGTTGACTTCCAGACATTGATGGTGGAGTCGGGCAGCCCGGCCGCGGTCCACATCGTGCCGTCGGCCTCGTAGTCGGTCGCGAACGAGTTCACCAGACCGTCGTAGATTGTCACGTCCGGCACGGCGTCCATTCCGGACCGCGGCTCGGGCACCGTCGTGACCGTCAGTTCCACCGGCTGTTGCGGCTGGCGGTCGTAGATGATCTGGTGTATCTGTGATTCGATGACCTTGGCACCTTCCCGGTCTCCGCGGGCCAGCCGGGCGTCCGCCTCGGCCCGCAGCGGCGCAATCTCCTGGTCGGGCGCATAGGACGGCAGGGATGACCGGGTTGACGCGCCCGGGCTTGCGGCAGCTGACCGGGCGACCCTACCGGATACGGGATTGTCGTCGGTTGAGACGGCTGCAAGCAGCAGCGCGAGCGGGAAGAGACAGCAGACTGCAACGAGGACCTTGTGTTTCATCAGTGGCTCCTTTCGGTCTGCGGGCACTACCGGCCTCTGGGGTGCAGGGCGCTCCGCGTCCCACCATCGGCCGGAACCATTGTGGCCTTGTTGTCAGGTTCTGTCAAGAATCGCGAGGACGGGGCGGGCGATCACGGCGACCGGCGGAAGACGACCGCGGCGCGGGAATAGGACCCATGGGTCACATAGCGAAGGGGGCGGCCGGAAGGCCGCCCCCAGGAGTTTGAGCTGGTAGCTCAGGACGGTGGCGCCGCGGGGATGAAGCCTTCCTTCATCAGCGCCTGCGTCG
>CAYOCZ010000241.1:0-3682 GCA_964402475.1 uncultured bacterium
ACCGATACTTCAAGCCATACAACAAGGGAAACAACGCCGGGTTCGGCTTCTCAAACGGCTTCTGAAACGACGCGCGATTCAGGGCTGGATAGGACGGAAGATTGAGGTTGAGGTTAAGGTCGAGATACGGCTGCAGACGCACGTGCCGACGCAGCGCGCGACACAGGTCAGCATACGTTCAGACACACGCCGAGAGACACTCCGAGACACACAACGCAGCTTCCGGCGTGCTTTCTGATGAGCTTTCAGCGCAGCTTCGAAGAAAGGGATAAGGGGATCGAGAGATGGCCGCAACGGCCCCTGTCGGACAGTGCATGCCTTCGTGGCTACGTCCCCGTCGCTTTCTGTGGAGGTCCGCCCCAAGCCGGCCGCGCGTTCGTATCCCTGCGAGCTGCGGCCACTTACGGGCGAACAGACGTGTTGACTCGGGGATGCCGAGGACTAGAATGTATGTGGGAGAGGCGATGCGCGGTGCGCCACCTTTCCAACCGGAGAGTATATAGTAATGTATGGAACCGGTCATGACTACCGTAAATCGCGCCTCAGCGCATAGCCATATAGGAGGAACAATGCGCATGTTCAAGAGGCTCTTGCCCGCCTTTCTTGTCACAATCCTGCTCGCAGGTTTGGCTACGGCTCAAGCCGCCGGAGTAACCAGAACCAACCGCAGCCCGACGCCGTCGAAGTCGCTGTTCATCCCAGGCCATCATCAAGCCCCGGGCCAGCTACGGCTGGACTTCGGGACAGTCGTCAGGGACACCGCCGATGAACAGAGGGTCGGGCCTGGACGATGGCAGCTCCCGCGGGAAGTGTCCCCGTGGACATCATTCTTCTCCTGGAGCTGGTTCAGTCTGCTGATCCCGAGATAGGCGTCATCTTCTAATGGCCTGATCAGGCACCATGGAACCATCGAGCAGCACCGGAGGCACCGCAGTGTCGTCGCTCCTGGCCGAGATGGACCGGGTGGTTACCGGAATCGCCGAGCTGAAGCGTCGCAGTGCCTACGCTGCGATTGAAACTGCCTTCGGCGATCTCAAGGCCACACGCGAGACGTTGAGCGAAGCGGAGACTTCGGAGTTCATCGAGTTGGTCCACCTGATCCTGCTTCAGTTCGCGCGAGGCGAGACCATCCGCGTTTCCGGGCCTCACCAGGCCCGCGAATTGGACGTCTGCCTGAAGTACAACGACGTCTACGAGGCCGCTCTGTACCGCGCGATGGAGTTCCTTGCCCGCAACCTGTTTGACCACCTCGAGGAGTATTCACCCCACCAGTACCTGCGCGCAGCTTTGCGGGTTCTCGGCAAGGAGTACTATCGGGTACTCACGGATTCCTACCACACCGACAGCATTCCCGAGGAGTCAGCGGCGTCGAGAGTGGACGAACCGGGCACTGCGGCGTTCGCGGGACCCGGGGATTCCCTGAGCAGTGTCAGCGGCGCCTGCTCGGAGGAGGCGCTGACCGTAGTTGGCCCAGGCGAGCAGGGTCCCCCGGCGCAACTGCCTGAGGAGGTGCCCGGGCAGGAATCAGAGCAGCAGATGTTCTACAATTGGCATGACGGGAACCTATCGCGTCTTGAGCTGACGCGGCTCTACGGCCTGACAATGGACCGTGTGAACCAGACACTCCTGCGCGTTGCGCGGACGCACGAAAATGGCAGATACTACGGTATGGTCAAGTGGTTGATAGAGATGGGTGAAGACGGCGACATCATCTGGCTGCTGTCCAAGGGCATGACTGCTGCGGACGTCGGACAGAAGGTACACCGGAATCACTGGGTCGTGTACAAGCATCGGGACGCGGTCCTGAGACGCTTCAAGGTGCTCCGGCTTGCGGGCGATGAGGGTCGGGCCTTCTGCGCACGTCTGTTCGGATTGCAGACCGACTCGGGTCATGCCGAACACCTCCCACAGGCTGCACGAGACTGGGCCGTGAAGGTGGGCCTCTTGGAACCGGGAACCGAAGCACAGGTCCCACCGGGCTAGGCCTACGTGGAGAGGGAAAGTGTGGCGAAGAACCCGGCGGTACGCTCCAAGAGCTGCAGCCTTGTCCGGACGTCGATTGCCGACTGGGCCAAAGTCAAGGGCAAGCCGTTTCCCTATCTAGCGGTCGGTGAGCACCTTGCGACCTGTCCCACTTGCCTGTCGTGGGCCACGGCCATTGCCTACAAGCCCACTGAGCATTACGTCCGCGCACTGCGCCTGCGGTTGTCCTGGGTGATCAGCATCCTCGGTCAGTCGGTCCTGCGCGCGTGGTCCAACGATCAGGACTTGAGATTTGACATCGTGTGCGCGCAAGACCCCGCGACGGTGCGGAATAGAATCAGCAAACGTCTGTCCCAATGCGAGAGCTACAACCCCGAGATGAAGGAGCAGGTGTCCGGGCTACGGGAGTTGATGCCTGACCTTGCCACCGGCGCACCGCCCGGCGGTCTGGAGCCGTACGCGCTTGCACGCTATTTCCTTGAGACTGCGCTCGCGATGGCTCCGAAGTCCGAGCGCCTGAAGCTTCTGGACCAACTCGGCATCGCCGAGTTTACGCAGGCGGTGGGGGAACAGCGTGCGGGTCGCAAGGAGCAAGCTGACCACCACTTTCAGCTAGCGAAGGAGTACTACCAGAAGGTTATGGCAGCTGACGTTCGGGGCTCCACTGATGCCCCAGATGTCAATGTCGGCCAGAAAATTGACCAGGTCTCGGCCCGCCTGAGTCTCGCCCAGGTGGAATATGTCCAGGGCGGTCTTTCCCGGCCTGCGCTGGAGAAGGCGATTGAGCTTTGCCTCGACGCGAAGCGGTTGGTTGCGGAGCTTGGCCTCGCCGAGAAGGAGTTTACACGAATCCTGAGTAACCTGCTGATCTGCTATCTGAGGTTGTTCCTCGACCTTGGCAAGACCGAAGCGTATGACCAGGCGCGGCAGTTGGCCAAGGAGGCCTGTGCCAAGCCGGCGGCAGCGCGAGTCTTCCTCAAGCGATGGGTAGTGGACGGCGAAGACCCGGAGCTAACTCAACTCCTCGCGTCCCCGCGGGTCAAGGACATCTCAGACGATCTGAAGCTCGAGGCGCAGCGAGTCCTGCGTACCGGGGAAATCCCGGTGAGGCAATCCCGGTGACACAACAAGCGATTGCTGACGCGCGGGCGGGTAGCCGACCGCCGGCACCGGCGGCAGGCTCCTGCTCCGGCATCCGGGAACCCGTGCTTCGCTTGACACCCGGGTTTTACAGCCTAAAGTTCTCACTGACCGGGCCTTGGACGGCCCGAGTCGACGGCCGGCGTCGTTATCGTGCTCATGTTGATCGGCCGATGCCGGTTGGTTCGTTGACAGCCTTGCGGCTGCCAACCAAAGTGTCCGTTGAGGGATCCCGGGTACCGCACGGCGCTTCGACTTGAGGCCGAGCGACCGGGTCCCGTGTGGATGGTGTACGGTAAGGTTGCCGCATAGCCGGCAGAGGGAACGTCCCGGTGCGGGACGCGCCCGGCCGACTCCGCGGTGAGCGAGTAAAGGGAGGCAGAATGAATCTGTGGTGTGTTCAGAGCGGGCGTCACCGGCTGCGCAAGCTGGCCGGGGCGGCGCTGTGCGTGCTACTGGCTGCAGCGATATTCGGCTGCGGCCGGACCGCGCCGGAGGGATTCTGGGAGCCGACCAAGGACGATACGGCCGGAATCAAGGCAGCGGTTGAGGCGAACAA
>CAYOCZ010000241.1:3782-5353 GCA_964402475.1 uncultured bacterium
TGATAATCGTGCCGCCGGCTGAAACTCTCCGTCTGCCGTTCTACTCGGACACGATGACGGCGTGCGACGAGACCATCGAGAAGCCGATCGCCGGGGCCTCAATCGAGGGCTGCGTGCTGAAGAAGGTAAACGGCGTTTGGCAGCTCTGGAAGATGGCCGGCGGCGGGCGGTTCTACGCGCCCGGGCCGGAAGACGCGCCGTACATCCTCTACTTCTACCTCAAGAGCGCAGATAACCGGGTCGACACGGTGAACCTGCGGCCGGACACCACACAGTACGGGATTCAGCGGTTCTTCTCGGTCGACGACCAGTTGCTGACGTATGCGGTCGGCGACTGGGTGATGGTGACGAACCTGCTGACGAACCAGGGCGACGCGTTTGATTACCTGTACTTCAACGGACGGCGCTACGAGTTCGGTGATACCGTGAAGTTCGATTCAGTGAGCGCCGGGATTCACCGATTGTCCCTTGAGCACATCCCAGCGCCCGTGCTCTGGGAGACGGACGGCGACTACAACGCGACCGTCTGGGGCATCCCGATTCGGATACAGTAGAGGAGGCTAGAGATGAAAAACTCCAGATTTCACTCTTCATACCTGACCCTGGCCGTGCTGGTCCTGGCCGGCATCGCGCTGGCCGCGAATACCGGCACGCTCAGGGGCCGGGTGACGGACAGGAAGACCGGGGAGGCGCTGATCGGTGCGAGCGTGGTGGTCGATGGTACCGAGCAGGGCAACGCAACCGACCTGAACGGCCAGTACCAGGTTATAAACATCCCGCCCGGCAAGTATAGTGTGACCGCTTCCTACACCGGCTACAATGACCAGCGGGTCACCGACGTACTGGTCATCCAAGATAACGTCGCCACGGTCGACTTCAAACTGGCAGCAACGGTCATCGACATCGGGAGGACGATTGAGGTGACCGCAGACGTGTGGCGTCCCGTCAACCGGACGGCGGTGTCGGTGGAACGGGTTATCACGAGCGAGGACTTCAAGCGGCTGCCGGTGACCAGTCTTTCCGAGCTGGTCGGTCTGCAGGCCGGCGTGACGAATAGCCGGGCCGGTGGCTGGACCCACATCCGCGGCGGCCGGTTCGATGACGTGTCGTATCTGGTGGACGGCGTGGCCGCGCAGGACGTGCTGGTCGGCACGCTCTGGTCGTCGCCCAAGCCGACGACCGACGCTTTGCAGTCGGTCGTCGTCATCACCGGGGGGTTTGACGCTGAGTACGGTTCCGCCATGTCCGGCATCATCAAGGCCGTGACCAAGGAAGGGGGCTCGAGCACGACCGGACGATTCAGCTACAGGACCGATGACGTCTTCCCGGCAAACACCGGCTACAACTACGGCTACAACCGGCTGACCTTTTCCCTCGGCGGCCCGACGCCGGTCTGGAAGCGGCTGCGCTACTTCCTGTCGACCGAGTACTACGTGACCGACGACGACCGCGCGTGCCGGTACCAGGTCGAAGCCCCGCGCGGTGAGTACGCGCTGGAGGGGAAACTGACCTTGCAGGTACCGAAGGAGTTCTTCCTGACCAGAGAGGGACTGAAGTTCACGGTCGACGGC
>CAYOCZ010000242.1:0-5345 GCA_964402475.1 uncultured bacterium
TTGAACTGTGGATAACGCGGGTTATATTGTTGCCATGAAGCCCGACGGCACGGCCCTGACTGGATGCATCCAGTGGACGGCGCCAGATGCGCATCATCCCTGCATCGAGGTCAGCCGGCGGCCACACCTTCCTATCGTAGAATTGGTAAGGACCTGACCCTCGAAGGAGATGAACATGATGAAGAGAACGCTGATAGGTGCCCTCGCAGTTGCGTTGGCTCTCATCGGCACGGGGTGCGACTCCGTCACGCCGAGCGGCGACCTGGATGCACCTTACGTCTCGACCGGAACCGTCAATGACGGCGGGACGCTCCGGCTGACCTGGTGGACGGTCGATGGTGCCGACAGCTACGAGATCACGACGGACGATTCGGTCTACACGACCACGGACACCAGCTTTGACGTTTCGACGCCGACCGTTGCTATCAAAGTCAGGGCGGTAAGCGGCAGCACCAAGAGCGATTCGACGGCGTTTGACCTTAGCGTCGTAGAGGGCACGGTCGAGTTCTTCGGAGACCTCGATGCCACCCATGCCAACGGATTCGGCTTCGGCGACAAGGGTGCTGTGGTCGCCTGCTCGCTCATCTATCCCAGTACCGCCGAAACTGATTTCTATGCGGACACCTTCAAATTCCATGGGGAGATGAGACTGATCAGTGGGGCCGAAGTGAATCAGGGCAGGAGGGGCAACGGAATGAAGGCCGCGTCGGGGAGCTACGATGGCGCAACGATCGCTGACCCGGTGGGGACCTACTCGGATTCGTCGCTCGCGATCATGGTCGATAGCACGTACTATCTGCGGATCAGCTCGGACACAAGCAACACTTGGAGTGAAGCGAGCAACTTCGCCAAGGCGAGAGTCGACTCGATTGTCGGGGCCAAAGTCGCCGTGACGACTGCCTACCAGAAGATCGGAGGACTCCGCTGGTTGGTTAAGTAAGGCTGAGCCTCAATGTCTGAACAACCGGGGGGCTTCGGCCCCCCGGTTCTATTCCGTGTCGGGCCCGGTTTCGACTCCGGCGGCGGGGGGCTCGTGCGGCTTGAACCGCAGGCGGCGCTTCGTATAGTTGAAGCGTGAGGCCGAACGGTCGCGTCCGGATTCGTACTGACGTGCTGCTCAACCGGCTGCTGGTCGCGTTCGTTTGCGTGGCAGGGTGCGGGCGGCTGAGTGAGGGGCCGCCGACCGACCTCCTGCTGACCGCGGCTTCCGATACGACGGTCAGAATCAGTTGGACCGCGCCGGTCGGGGGTGTTCCGGACAGCTATGTGGTCGCCTTCGCGGAGACCGGCACTTCAGCCTGGTTGGATTTCGGTATCGCCGCCGATAGCGCCATGCACGCAGACCACAACCCGCTGGGCAGGACCGGCCGGTACCGGGTCACCGCCGTCCTCGGCGGCAGGTCCTATCCCGCGGCCGTGACCCCGACCTCGGTGCCGGTTCACAGCGGCGCGACCGAGGTCGGCGAGTTAAACAGCACAGTCTACTCAGGCTACGGTTGGGAACGGGACAGCGGCGCCGGGTCGGTCTTCACGATGGGATATGCGAGCAACGCCGACCATGTCGATTTCTACATCACGGACTGGGCAACCGGTTTTGCCGGACCCGCCTACTCGATGGCCAGTCCCGATTGGGGGCCGTACGAGCCCGGCGGCACCGGTTTCGTACCGGTCGGCGCCTGGCGCGCGACCGGGTTCAGCCTGCTGTCCGCGGGTGGGCAATCGCCGCTGCCGAAGTTCAACTCCGGAAGCTACGGCAACAACCTCGAATTGAGTCCGGATTCGACCCTCGTTGCCGTTGTGTGCACCGATACCACCGACACGCTTGGAACCGTCGCCCGCCACTATGCCCTTGTGAAACTCGGCAGCCCGGACACCGCGAGCGGCCGGGTGCAGGTCGAGACCTGGTTTCAGCGTATCAAAGACCTCCGCCTGATTCAGCACTAGCGAATCGACGGCCGGCGCGCGTCCGGCTTGCACGGCAAATCGGCTCTCGTTATAGTTGTGCCGTGACTGACGCCCATCTCATCCTGAACAACTGCTCGCAGGTGCTGACGATGGCCGGTGGCGGCCTGGGCATCGTCGAGCATGGGGCCGTTCGGATTCAGGACGGCCGGATTGCCGAGGTGGCCGACCACCAGTTGACGCCGGCGGATGGAGAGACCGAGATTGACTGCCACGACAAGGTCGTAATGCCCGGTTTCGTTGATCCACACACCCATCTCGTGTTCGGCGGCTGGCGGGAGAAAGAGTTCGAGATGCGGCTCGCGGGCAAGACCTACCGGGAAATCGCGGAGGCCGGGGGCGGGATTCTCTCCAGCGTGATCCACACCCGCCTCGCGACCGAGGGCGAGCTCTACAACCGGGCCCTTGAACGCCTGCATGAGATGATGCTCTGGGGCACGACCACGGTCGAGGTGAAGTCCGGCTATGGACTCGACACCAAGACCGAGCTGCGGATGTTGCAGGTTGCGCGCCGACTGGGCGAGTTGGGATTCTGCCGTCTGGTGCCGACGTTCATGGGCGCGCACAGCGTGCCGGGGGAAAGGGGTCGAGGGGCCAAGCGTTCAATGGTACGAACGACCAAGGAAGACTACATCAGGCTGTTGGTGGAGGAGATGCTGCCGGCGGTGGAGAAGCAGGGAATCGCGCGGCTCTGCGATGTCTTCTGCGAGGACTTCGTCTTCAACGCGGCCGAGAGCACGCGCATCCTCGAAGCCGGCAAACGGCACGGCCTTGTCCCTACTATCCACGCCGATGAGATTGAGTCGTCGGGCGGGGCAGAGGTCGCGGCCCGGGTCGGCGCGGCCTCAGCCAGCCACCTGCTGCAACCGTCGGACGCAGGCTTGAAGGCGATGGCGCGGGCCGGCGTCGCGGCGGTGCTCCTGCCCGGCACCTGTTTCTTCCTGCGCGAGGCGCACAAGTCGCCGGTCGCGAAGATGCGCCAACTCGGCATCGTGATGGCGCTCGCGACCGACTTCAATCCCGGTTCCTGCCCGATGCTTGCCCAGCCGCTGACTGCTCAGTTCGGCTGCATCCACTACGGGATGACAATCGAGGAGGCGCTGCGCGGAATCACGGTCAACGCCGCCAAGGCGTTGCGGCTCGATTCAGAAATCGGGACGCTTGAGCCGGGCAGGGCCGCGGACGTCGTCGTCACCGACGTCCCGGACTACCGGCACATCGCGTATCGTCTGGGGCACAACCCGGTCTGGATGACAATCTACGGCGGACGGGTTGTCCACCGGCAGGTCTAGCGGCCGAGCGCCCGGCGCTTCTTCTCAGCTTTCTCCGCATTCTGGCGGTCGATGAGGCGGCCGACGTAGTACCCGATGGTCGTGACCTCTACCGCGATGCACAATCCGGTAAGCGCCATCGGCAGATAGGTCATCGCTGCCGGGTCGTTCCGGGCTTTGTTCGGAAACCCCGTCTTGCCGTAGTGGAGCGGTCCCGACAGCAGGAAGTAACCGGCGCCCAGGATGAATCCGGGTATCGTCGCGCCGATGGCACATCCGGTGCGCCACTCTTTGCCTTCGGCGGGCAGCCCCAACGCGACGGGTCGCGTACGCTCGAGCCTGCCGCCGGCCACGTAGCCGCCAGCGGCACCGAGAGCAGTGAGGCCGCAGGCAGTGGTCCAGAACACGGGGTGGCTGACCGAGTACACCGGCACCGTGACGTCCCGGCCCAGGCAGTTGGCGGAAGCAACCTGGTCCGCGATGTCGATGCCTGCCCACGACCCGACGCAGCCGCCGAGCGCCGACCCGGCAGTCGCACCCAGCAGGGCCGCATGGTACTCGTACTCACTCACGTCCCAGGGCGCGTCCGTGGAACCGGGTTCGGCCAGCGCGCCGACGATATCCCGCAACGGCCGTCCTTCCACTCCCTGCCAGAAGGACTTGAGGCTCGGCGCCATGGTCATGTCGGACTCCTGCTGTTCGGCGACGAATTCGCGATGGTCAATGAGAAAACGGATTCGTTCCAACTGGCCCGGCTGAACGCGGTAGTAGACCGAAACCAGTGTGTCGCCGTCGACCTGTGCTACCTTGGCGAAGAACCTGGACCGGGGCAGGCCGAAGATAACGGCATATCGGAAGCCCGCGGTATTCGGGAACAGGCGGAAGCTGTCGCGCTCGGCCCGGTCAACCGTATCGCCGACCGCGTCTCTCAGCCGGACAACCGTCGGCTCCTGGGCCGAGGCAAGCGCTGCAAGGGCTGCAAACAGAATCAGTACCGTTCTTCTTGTTGAGTTCATACTTAGCGGCCGAGCGCCCGGCGCTTCGCCTCTGCCTCCTTTGCTTTCCTGCGGTCAATCGAGCGGCCGATGTGGTAGCCGATGGTTATGATCTCCACCGCCACGCAGAGGCCGGTTAGCACGCCCGGCAGAACGGTCAGGCCGTGCGGGTCGTTTTCAATCCTGTCTGCCCTGCCCCAGTGAAGCCCGCCCGCCAGGATGGCGAGGCCGGCGCCAAGTGCCAAACCCGGTATCGCCGCGCCGACGGCGCAACCGGTGCGCCATCGATCGTCTTCGTACGGTGACATCGGCGAGGGAAGTGCTTCGTGGTCGAGTCCGTCACCCATCACGTAACCGACAGCCGAGCCAACCGCAGTCAGGCCGCAGGTAGCGGTCCAAAACACAGGATGGTTGACCGCGTAGATGGGTGTACTTACGCACCCGCTATAGCTGTACCCGACTTGCTCGATGGCGACCTGCGACCCGAGAAAGCCGCCGGCGGCCGAACCGCAGGTAACGCCGTGGAGCGTGTACTTGCAGCGGTTCTCGCTTGTGACCGGCTGAAGCTGCGGCCCGCCGGCAGTCGTTACTTCAGTTGATGCACGGGCGATGTCCTGCACCTCGGGTGCCTCGCCGGACATGGTTTGGAGCGGGTGTTCCTCAATCGCCAGCCAGAAGGCGGCGAGGCTTCGCTCGGCGCCGGTGTCAGACTCGAGTTGCGCTGCCATGAAGTCACGATTGTCGACGAGGGAGCGGATTCTCTCCAACTGGCCGGGCAGGATGCGGTAATAGACCTGCCTCACGGTGTCACCGTCGGCGTGTGTGATTTCGGCGAAGAACTCGGGCCCGGGCAGGGCAAGGATGACGGCGTCGTGGAAGCCGGCAGTGTTCGGGAACAAGCGGAAGCTGTCGCGCTCGGCCCGGTCAATCGCATCGCCGACCGCATCTCTCAGCCGGACGACCGCCGGCTCCTGGGCGATGGCCGGCGCGATAGCAGCCGCCAACAGCAGCGCGGCGAGCAAGACCGGTCTTCGTGCTGAATCCACCGCCGACATGCTATTAATCTGGACTTCTCATGTCAAGCGCCCGCGCGGCCGCAGGCCGCGAGTGTCCAGGT
>CAYOCZ010000243.1:0-5340 GCA_964402475.1 uncultured bacterium
GCTTCGTGCCGCCGGGCAACCTGCGTCAGCGGGCCCTTGGCAGACTCGAGGAAATCCTGAGACACCTCGCCCAGGAAGGCCAATGTCAGGTGCATCAACTCGGGCCTCACCCATCGCACCGCCGGCCACAGCTCGCGCCGAAGCCCAGCCAGCAGGTCGGCAACCTGACGCCTCGCGCCCTCGGAAATGCTGACCGCGACAAAGGACCGGATCGCTTCACTCATGCTCTTCCCTCCAGCATCAGGCGACAGAGCTGCAGTGCAGCTTCAGCCGACTGCTCCTTCACCGCTCGGCGGCCGCCTCGGAACTGGTGCCGCTCGACCGCAATCCGCCTTCCCATCCTGACACAAACGTATACCAACCCGACCGGCTTGAGCTTGGACCCGCCGCCCGGCCCGGCGATACCGGACACCGCCATGCCGACTTGCGCTCCGAATCGTCGACAGACTCCGGCAACCATCTGCCTGACCGTCGGTTCGCTTACCGCCCCCCACTTCGCGAGCGTCTGCTTCGCCACACCGAGCATTCTCGCCTTCGCCGCGTTTGAGTAGGCAATCACGCCCCCGACGAAGTATCTGGAACTCCCCGGGACATCCGTGAGCCGGTCGCCGATCAGACCCCCGGTACAGGACTCAGCAATGGCCAGGGTCAGACATCTCTTCGTGAGCAGCCGTCCCAAGCCTCGCTCGACCCCTGGGGTTCGTGAAGCGCGCATCAGTGAAACCTCAAGACCGGAAGAAGAAAGATGCCCAGACGAAGGACCAGATTGGCACAAATGCCGGCGAGCACGTCATCCACCATGATGCCCCAGCCGCCGGGCAGACGCTGCGACTTGTCGATGACCGGCAGCTTGAAGATGTCGAAGAACCGCCAGAGCAGAAATCCGACTCCGAGGCCCCAGATCGAGACCGGGTTGAAGAAGAACGTCACCAGCGTGCCCACGACTTCGTCTATTGTCACGCGATGCGGGTCCTTACCCCAGACTCGCTCGAGGTCAGTGGCGATTGGAACGCCGACAAAGAACACGGCGACAACGGCCACCACGTTCCAGGCCGGCAGTCGGGCAAGAAAGAAGGCCGGCAACAGCACGAAAAGACTCGTTACTGTTGCCGGAGCCAGTGGAAAGTAGCCGGTGAAGAGGCCGCTGCCGATCAGCGCCTCCAGGAAGAAGCGCGCCCGCCCTAGCGGCGGCGCTTGCTCGGGAACTTCTTCTCCCATTCGGCCACGAAGTTCACAACGACGAAGATGGAGGAGTAGGTCCCCACTATGGTGCCGACGGTCATCACGAACGCGAAGTCCCTGATGCTCGCCGCGCCAAAGACAAGGAGGGCCAGCGTCACAAAGAGAATGGTCAGCGAGGTGACTATCGTCCGGCTGAGGTTTTTGTTGATTGCCTGGTTGCAGACATCAAAGAACGACTCCTTGCGCATCTTCCGGACGTCCTCGCGGATCCGGTCCGACACCACGATGGAGTCGTTCACCGAGTAGCCGATCATCGTCAGCACGGCCGCAATCACGGTTATCGTGACCTCCCTGTTGAAGAGCGCCACGAAACCGAGGGTTATCAGCGTGTCGTGGATGAGAGAGAGCACCGCGCCGGTACCGAACCGTAGGTCGAACCGGAAGCTGACGTAGACAAGGATGCCAAGCATTCCCAGCAGGACCGCCAATAGTACCTTGCCTTGGAGTTCTTTGGAAACCTGGGGCCCGACCATCTCGTCACGCAGAATCTCGTACTGATTTCCTGGGAAGGACTCCCCCAACTGCCGGCTGAGCTTCGTGCTGAACGTCTCCCTTCCCGCGAACTCCCGGGCTTTCGCACGGATCAGGAAGTCGCCACGCTCGTCACGCTGCAGCCCCGCTCCGCCCTCACCCATCTTCTCAAGGACGCCGCGCATCGCATCGGTGGAAACCGGCTGAACGAAATGCAGCTGCACCAGTGAACCACCCGTGAAGTCTACGCCGTAGTTAAATCCGCCGCGGACGATGATTACCGCGAGGCTCGCAAGCATCAGCAGCCCGGACAGGACGAAGAACAGCCTCCTCTTCGAAACAAACGGGATGTTGGTATCGCCGATTATACGCATGCGCTATATCCTCAGCTTCTTGACCTCGAACCGGGTAAGCCACCAGTCGAATATGAATCTGGTCACGAACACCGCAGTGATGACGTTAATCACGAGGCCGGCCGCAAGGGTTGTCGCGAACCCGCGAATCGGTCCGCTGCCGATGAAGTAAAGCGCGATGGCCGTGATTACCGTCGTTGCATTGGCATCGAGAATCGTGACAAGAGCACGGTCGTAACCCGCGTCCACCGCTGCCATCACCGTCTTGCCCCAGCGCAGTTCTTCACGTATGCGCTCGAACACCAGTACGTTCGCGTCTACGGCCATGCCAATAGTGAGGGCCATTGCCGCCAGACCCGGCAGCGTCATCGTCGCCCGCAATCCGGCCAGGATCGCCAGCAGGAAGAACACGTTGAACACCAACGCGAAGTCAGCCAGCACGCCGGCAACCGAATAGTAAATGACCATGAACACCAGCACGACCAGTGCGCCGATGAGAGAAGCGAGGATACCGCGGCGGATCGAGTCACTGCCAAGGGAAGCGCCGACCGACCGTTCTTCGACGATGTTGACCGGAGCCGGCAGGGCGCCGGACCGGAGCACGATAGCGAGGTCACGCGACTCATCAGGATTGACCTCGTTGGTGGTTATCATGGCGTTCCCGTCAGGAATCCGTGATTGAATCACGGGGGCTGACCTCACGACGTTGTCGAGGGCAATGGCCAGTCGCCGGCCGATGTTGCGGCCCGTGACCTGCGCGAACACCGCAGCGTCCTTCCGTCCCAGTTTGAGACTGACGATCCACGTGTTGGCAAGCCCCGGCTCCGAACCTTGATAGGGAGCGGGTCTCGCATCCTTGATCGCGGAACCCAGCATTTCCGGCTCGGCTTTGAGCATGTACAGGCGGCGCACCGGGCTGCCTTCGTGTGCCTCGGACGGCCCGAACAGGAACTCGTATCCCTCAGGCCAGCGGGGCTTGGCTCGCTCCAGCAGCGCCTTGAACTCGGGGTAGTCCCGGTCATCCACGCCAAAGTCACCGTCGATTGTCCGAACGAAGCCGAGCAGGGTTCCTTCATCGGCTTCGCCGATCGCTGCCAGGCCGGTGTCTTCCCGGGCGGTGTCGAACAGCGCCTGAAGTCGGGAAGTGTCCGGTTTGACGTTCGACGCCGTGTCGGTCTTCGCTGCTCGACCGGTGTCTGCGCCAGGCCTGAACTTCAGCTTGTCGTCGAGCGTCTTCAATGCGTCATAGGTTGCGCGCTCTTCCTGGACGAGCTGGAACTCGAGCTGAGCAGTCTGGCCGATCAGGCTCTTCGCGCGTTCCCGGTCCACGCCGGGAAGCTGTATGAGAATGCGGTCCCGACCGACCTTCTGGATGATGGGCTCGAAAACGCCGAACTGGTCCACGCGGTTCCGGATGACCTCGAGCGCCCGGTCGCCGGCATCCGCGGCCTCATCGGCCGACAACTTGCTCTTATCGACCTCCAGAGTGAGCTGCATGCCGCCGACGAGGTCGAGGCCGAGGTGCAGCGAGCGCTTGTGGATGCCGACCTTCCTCCGCTGGAAGTCGGCCATCTCGGCCTGGACGCGGGCGCTGTCGTCTGCCGTCACCGCCCGCGTGAGCCGGGCATTGAGCGCGCTCTCCTGTCCGGGCAGCACGAAGTGAAGCTGGTACGTAGGCCACAAGGACCAGATGCCCAGCGCAACGGCTGCTGTGAAAACGGCAAACTTGATTCTAGCACCTTTCACAAGAGTAGACCTCCATAGTCCGCTTCATTTCCTCGACCGCTCGCTGCAACCCCACAAAGACCGCCCGCGCAACTATCGCAAACCCGATACTGTACCCGGCAGCGAACCTGCTCTTCAAGACCGGCACGACGTTTCGATAGTCCAGGCCATGTCCGACATGGACCAACAAACCCACCTTGGCGGCAGTCCTGCCGGCCGTGGTCAGTTCGTCCAGTGGTCGCGGCCCGCGAGACCAGCCCCGGCTGTACCGGTCGGTGTTCAATTCGACCACGTCCGCCCCGAGCCTGCCTGCTGCCTCGACCTGTGCGGTGTCCGGCTCGATGAAGACACTCACTCTTGTTCTCGCTTTCTTCAGGCGCTGCACCACGGGCTCCAATCTGCTCCGCTCCTTCAGCAAGTCGATGCCGCCCGTCGTCGTTACTTCACTCTTCAGTTCTGGCACCAACGTCACCTGGTCCGGCCTGATCCGGGCCATCAGCCGTACAAGCTCGTCGGTCGCCGCCATCTCCACCGTGAGTTCGGTCTTGACTGTGGCGCGCAACAACTCGACATCACGGTTCGTGATGTGCCTGCGGTCATGCCGCAGATGAACCGTGATACCGTCGGCTCCGCCCAATTCCGCGGCCGCCGCCGCCTGTACCGGGTCAGGAAACGACTCGAGTCGGGCTTGGCGTAGCGTCGCGACGTGGTCTATGTTGATGGACAGACTGGACATGATGGCCGGGATTCTAAGCCAGAAAGCCACAATAGTCAAGGCAAGCGGGATGTCAGCTCAACATCTTGGCGGCCAGTCACTTGGGAGTTCAGGCCCGCTGGTCCTGAACTGCATGAGATGACCTCGCATCGGAACCCGGGAACCAAGTGATAATGCAGCGATGGTGGCGAAACACCTGCAGGCCGTCTTGACTCCACAACCTGAACCGCTAACCTAGTCCGTGACCTTCCCACTAGACCAAGAGGTCCATGAGTGAGGCTGGGCACCTTCTACCGGTACCGGCTGCTGGGTTTCCTGGGACTTTGGGCTGAAGTCCGGGCAACCGATGACGTGCTCGATGTCGGCGGTTTCGACGGGTACGTCCTGTCGAACCTCGAATGCCGCTCAAAGATGCTCGTCGACCCCGACGCCCTGCCAACCTTCGACGGCATCGAGTACATCAAAGTCGACTTCCTGGCCCACGACTTCGGAAGTCGACAATTCGACCGCATCCTCTCGCTGGACGTCATCGAACATATCCCAGCAGGGACGGAACACAGGTATTTCACGCGGATCGCTGCACTGCTCAGGAACGGAGGAGCCGCCTATGTGACGACTCCGGCGAGCGGCATTCGCGTTTTCCCCGGCTTCCTGAACGCATGGGTCGCGCGCAAGTGGGCGCACTACAAGTGCTTTGGCTACTCCGAGAGCGAACTAAGGGCATTCCTTCAAGACACGGGCTTGGACTGCGAACTGGTTCAGCTCAACGCGCCAGCCTACCTGTTCTGGTACCTGCCGGTGCGAGCTCTGCAGGAACTCATGCCCGCCCGCCTG
>CAYOCZ010000244.1:0-5314 GCA_964402475.1 uncultured bacterium
AAGTTAGTGAGAACCAGACCAATTCGAAATAGCCGTGACCCAACCAAAAGGCGGGCACAGCAGCCACGTCTCGGGCCTGGGCACAGCCGACCTCGAGTACACGCTACCCCTGGACGCGCCGATAGTCACCGTGCTCGCCCCGCGAAAACTGACCGAGGAGCCGACCGCGGCAGAGGCTGCGGCAGCGGCAGAGGCCGGTCCGGCCGAGCCCGAAGTCATCACCGAGAAGAAGCCCACCGAGGAAGAGGCCGAAGGCGAGGGAGAAAAGGGCAAGGCCAAGGCCGAAGCCAAGGGTGAAAAGAAGGAAGAGAAGAAAGAAGAGAAGAAGAAGGACAAGAAGTAGGCCGGTGACCATCTTCGGACTCGGTAACCCGGGGCCTCGCTATGCTCTCACGCGGCACAACGTCGGCTTCATGGTTGGGGACACGCTTGCCGCAAGGCTCGGGTGCCGGTTCCGGGTGTTCCCTGACCGGGAGGTCGCCCGCCGGCAGTTCGCGGGCGACGACTTGGTGCTGGTCAAGCCGCTCTTGTACATGAACGAATCGGGCATCGTTGTCGAGAAGCAACTCGCACGCAGGCCCGACGAAATGCTGGTCGTCTGCGACGACATGGCCCTTCCGTTCGGCCGGCTGCGTCTCCGGCCGGCCGGCTCGGACGGCGGGCACAAAGGCCTCGGCTCGATCATCTCGCACCTCGGCCGCAGCGACTTTCCGCGCCTGCGCGTCGGAATCGATGCCCCTGCCCGAAGCAGCGACGGCGTCGACTACGTGCTCGAGCCCTTCCCGAAAGAACAGGAGGCGTTGCTGCCCGAGGTCCTCGGACGCGCCATCAATGCCTGCATCGCCGTCGTGACCCAGGGACTCGAACGGGCGATGAGCCGCTCCAACCCGATGCCCGCGGTCGGGACTCCGGAAGGAGTCGAGGAATGAAGGTCGGAATCGTCGGCCTGCCGAACGTCGGCAAGTCTTCGCTCTTCAACCTGCTCACTCCGGGCAACGCCAAGGTTGACCTCTATCCGTTCACGACCATCGAGCAGAACGTAGGCGTGGTTCTGGTTCCGGACGAGCGGCTCGACCGGATCGCGCAAATTCTGAAACCGGAAAAGACGACCCCGGCGCACGTCGCGTTCATCGACATCGCTGGGCTCGTCAAGGGCGCGAGCACGGGCGAGGGGCTGGGGAACAAGTTCCTCGGCCACATCCGCGAGGCCGACCTGGTTCTCCACCTGGTGCGGGCCTTCTCCGCCGGCGACATCCCGCACGTGCTCGACACCGTTGACCCGGACCGCGACGTGGCGATCGTCGAGGCCGAGCTGGCGGTCGCCGACCTCGCGATCGTCGAGCGGCGGCTGGAGCACGTACGCAAGGAGCCAAAGAACCCGGAGCAGCAGCTCCTGCTTGAGACCCTGGAGAAGCTCCACCCGGCACTTGCCAAAGGAGAACGCCCAGTCCTGCGCCCGGAAGAGAGCCGCGTCACGCGTGAGCTCGGGCTTATCCGGACCAAACCCGCAATCTACGTGGTCAACTGCTCGGACACCGAGCCGGCCGACCCGTCGCGATTCCCGGTAACCGCCACCAAGACCAGCCTGCTCTTCTCGGCGGCGCTCGAGGCCGGGATGAGCGACTTCGCCGAAGCGGACCGGGTCGAACTGCGCCGTTCGCTGAACCTCGCGCCGGAAGGCCCGGCCGGCATCGTTACCCGCTGCTTCGAAGCACTCCGCCTCATCCGGTTCTACACGGTCAAGGGCACGGAGTCCCGGGCCTGGGCCGCGCCGGCCGGCACGACCGCGCTCGAAGCCGCGTTCCTGATTCACACCGATATCGGCAACGGTTTCATCAAGGCCGAGGCAGTCAACTACCGGGACCTAGTCGCGTGCGGCGACTTTCACGTCTGCCGCGACAAAGGCCACGTCAAAGTCGAAGGCAAGACCTACGTCGTGCAGGACGGCGACGTCCTGCTCGTGAAGTTCAGGTAGGATGCAAAGCAGAGTCTCCCGTCAATCGTCAACCGTCATTCGTCAATTTCCAGAGGAGGAAGTTTGAATAGCTACGAACTCGCGATCATTGTCAGTCCGGACCTGGCCGAGAAAGATGTCCAGAAGCTCGCCCAGGACTCAAAAGAGCTGCTGGCGGCCAGCGGCGCAACTGCGGTCTCGGACGAACAGGTGGAGCGCCGGGCGCTGGCCTACCCGATAAAGAAGCACAACGAAGCCAACTACGTGTACATCAACTTCTCCGGCCCGCCGACGATACCCGAGAAGTTCCGCTTCGAGATGCGGCACCGCGAAGGTCTGATGCGGATGGCATTCGTGTGCAAACCGGTGCCCAAGCCGCCGGCGGAAGCGGACGTAGTCGCCGCACCGGAACCGGACCCTACGGCGGGGACCGGCGCGGCCAACCCGGAGGCGCCCAATGTCTGAGCCCGAGCGGAACGTCCAGCGCAACCCGACCGCACCCCTGCGTCTCGGAAGCCTCAACGTCGTAGTACTGCTGGGCCGGGTGACCATGGACCCGGACCTGCGCTACACGCCCTCAGGCGCTGCCGTACTGGGCTTCCGAATCGCTGTGGACCGCGCCTGGCGCGACAAGGCGACCGACGAATGGAAGCGCGAAGCGTCGTTCTTCCAGGTGAATCTCTGGGGCCAGCCAGCGGAACGACTGAGCAAGACGATGAGGAAAGGCTCGGCAGTCCTCGTTGAAGGCCAGCTCCGCAGCCGCACCTGGGAAGGCAAGGACGGCGAGAAACGCTACGTGGTCGAAATCCACTCGTCCCGGACCCAAGTTCTGGACAAGCAGGAATTCGCGCCCGGGCCAGGAGCCGGGGCGGCTGAACAAGAACCGGATGTACCCAAGGACCAGCTCGACGACATCCCCTTTTAGGGGAGTTAGCAGTTAGGAGTTAGGGGTTAGGAGCCCGCAGCTTGGGCTTGGGCCTGCGGTTTGAAGCTGTTCATGGTGGTTCGGTTGGGTCCCGCCCCGGCTTCACCGAACTGGGCAGACCCTTGTCTTCCTTGAACTGAAAGCGGTATGGCAGTGGAAACCAGACCCGCGCCGGCTGCCCATAGTGCTCGGCCGGCGCGAATGAGCCGCGCAGCGCGGTAGCGCACGCCGACGAATCGGCAGCCGCATAGCCGGAAGAACGCACGATTCGGGCCGCCAGCACCGCACCATCGAAGTCCACCAGTGCCTCCGCATCGGCCGTGCCGCTGAAACTGTACTGCTTCAATACCTCCGGGTAGCCCGCCGGCTGCAACGCAATAGGCTGAGGCGGCTTCTGCACCTTGTAGAAGCTTACGGTGTTCTCGAAATCGCCCAACAACGGAATCACCGATGTATTCCAAGAGCGCAGCATACCCGGATGGTTGAACCTGAGTACCACCGTGTCGCCCGCCTGAACTCCAGTGCCTGAGTCCGGCGCCTGCGCCGCCACGAAAAAGAGCGGCACCTTTGCCGTGTCGGTCTCGACCTGCTCGAACCGTGACACCAGCCCGAGCTTCCTGAGCGCCCGGTGGGCGTGGTAGATATCCTGGCCAACCAGCCCCGGCACGGACAGGGAATCGGGGGCTGCGCCGGCGCAAACCAGCGTCGCGGCAAGAAGCAGCACTGTCTTGGCACTCGAACTCATGACTCAGCTTATTCAGACCGCAGCTTGCTGTCAAACCCGATATAACCAGAGCGCCCGCGAAGGCGGGCGCTCTCAAGACTGGGTCGGGCTTGCCGCTAACGGGTCAACGTCAACTTGCCGGTCATGCGCTTGCCGTCAAGCGCGTAACGGTACAGGTAGACGCCTTCGGGGACAAGCGCGCCGGATTCGTACCGGCCATCCCAAGGCACGCTGAATTGGCCCGCCTCGCTCCGGCCCTTAACCAACGTCCGGACGCTTCTACCGACCGCGTCAAAGATGATAAGCGACACGTTGCCGCGATGCGGCACGGCATATGACAACCGCGCGCTACGGCCGAACGGGTTCGGTGTGACCGCGACGTCCATCCGACTGGGCGGAGCGACCTTCGGCCCCTGGATGCCGACCGGATTCGCCCATTTCTGGACCACAATCGGGTTGTGGGTGGCATCGCCTTCGGTCCCGTAGATGCGGAACCCGGCATGCTGGTCGATCATGTATGAAACCATGACAGTATCGCCGATCGGATCCAAGATCGACGGGAACCGGTAGGTCACCTCCCCGCCGTCGGTGATCTTCATCCCGGCCTCCCAGTTCACTCCGTTGTCGGTCGAGTACGAATACCAAATGTCGGCGCGCACGCGTTCCGGCGGGCCCGGCTCCACGTTCACTCCGTCGAACTCCTCCCAGGCCACGAACAGATTGCCGTTCTCGTCCTCGCCCAGGCTGGGCCGGGCGCAGATCATGACGTTGTACCCGACGGCGGCGTTCAGTGATTCCGGCGACGCGATGTGAATCCGGTTCCACGTGTCCGGATTGGCCTCGCACCAGTGCCATATTTCACCGGGCAGAATCCAGTTGGTGTCGCGGACGTACGGACTCACGTTGCCGACGATGTGCAGACGGTCCTGCCTGTCGTACTTCGGGAAAAGCGAAGTGATGTGATAGGACGGTATGGTCTCCGAGCCCGGCGAGAATGCCGGCGGGAAGCCGAGGTCCATCGCCGCGTCCCAATTGTCGCCGCCGTCCGGAGACTCACGATAGAAGCCCGGGTCCTGCTGGTAACCGGCGACCGCCGGGGTCGCGACCCAGGTGATGCAGACCTTGTTCGAACCGGAGACCTTTGAAGTCGCGATGTTGTGGTCGGGGAAGTTTGGCTCGGGCTGCGGCGAGGTTATGCCCACCGGGGCATCCCAGTCCGGCCACGCGGGCGAACGGCTCCAGAGCAGGTTGTTCTGGTTGTTGGCGTCGATCACCGCCATTTGGTAAGCACCATTCATGCTGACGGCGACCCACGGCCACTCGCAGTAGTTCACCGCCGAGGACTCGCCATACGCATACTCGAAGATGCCGGCTCCGACACTGAAATCCCTGGCGAATAGCGGCGCGAAGTCGGCGGCACCCGAGCCCGTGGCGTGGTGGGCGGCTATTACCGCTACGCCGTTCGTGTCGACGTCGAGCCTGCCATACCCGGTGCGCTCCGGGTAGACATTGACGCCCGACTGCATGAAGTCCGGGTCGTTCCAGTTCCAGGCGTTGGCGCCGTAGTCGTAGAAGTTGTAACGCATGTTGCGGTCCGGGAAGGTGGTGAGCGACATCTCGGCAGAGTACATCCAGAGGATGTGGACTCCCATGCCGGGGGTCTGCGTCAGCATTCTCAGCGCCGGGCCGTTCGCGCCCCAGTCATAGGTCG
>CAYOCZ010000245.1:0-5284 GCA_964402475.1 uncultured bacterium
AGGATGAGGGAGTGCGCGAACACGGCAAATGTGTGGACCGTGCAGGCAGAGAGACAGACGACAAACGCGCCGAGCGCGGGAAGTATCTCAGCACCGTCTACGAGTGAAGTAGTCGGCAGTGATTTGGGGGATTAAGGAGCTGGGGGAGGAGAATTAGGGGAGAACTAGGGGAGAACTAGGGACAGGCACCCTATTTCGGGAAGCTTCGGGACATCTTGGCAGATTCCGCCCGCCCATTTGACACCCCCGCCCGCGAGACGTATCATTCGCCACATGACGAACCCTGAACTCCGTCCCGCCTTGACGGAGGCTCGAAATATGGGTGTCCCGGATTCCGCCCTCGCCTGACGCCGTTGACGCAGGTATGAGGCGGCCCATCCGGATGCTAAGTGCCCTGAGCAGGGCTCTTGCGCGTTTACGGATGGCGCAGATTAGTGCCCACAGCACGTTGATTCGCCGCCTCAACCGGAGCGACAGGACCGCACGCAAGCAGTCTCAATATAGTCTCCTTGTCGCTGCCTTCACGATCATAGTATCGTCGGGTATAGCTCTTCTTGGAATCTATCAGAGCTTGGCATCCTCTGCCAGCGCAAGCGGCAGTCTGAATCGAATCGAGACTCTTGTGAAGACCCTAGGACCTAGCACGTCACTCCCTCGACCGGCCTATCCCGCGGATCGCACCTCCGATCCGGACCTTACCAAGCTCGTGCTCTCGGGAACGCTCACGGCGGATTCGGCCGCCAAGCTCATTCCTAAGATCGGGAACCGGAGTGCCTACGACCGTGGTGCTCATGGATGGGCGCTCTACCAGATTGGCCGCTTTCGAGAAGCAGTTGTCTATCTGGACTCGGCGCTGCAATTAGCACCAGAAGAACCAAAGCTATCCTTGCTGCGAGTCTACGTCTTCCGAAAGCTCAAGGAACGGGATTCCGTCAAGCTAGCCCTGCAGCAGACGCTGGCCCTCGACCCCAAAGACACATTCGCCCTCACACTACGCGCGCTGACAACCGCGGAACAGGCACTCGAACAAGAAGAATCTGGGCAAGTGGCGCCAGCATTAGCCAACTGGAGAGAAGCCTCTGTTTACTACGAACGTGCCAAAGATGTCCTGCGGTCCAAGACGTCTCCAATGTGGAACGCGGTTGTCAACTGGGACTCATGGGCACAGGCACACGTGGCCAGCCTCACGGATCAGATGCGAGTGCGCAAGACGCGCATGACCATTATGTGGGTCGTCGTTGCGGTAATCGGGTGGGCAGTAGTACTAGTGTTCATAGCCATCTATGGCCTTGTGCGAACGCCGCGGAAGCAACCTGAGCATCCACAGGAGAAGCTCCATCAGCGCCCGCCGCGCATGCTGTAGATTCCCGGGAGAAACGGGGACACGGAGCTTGTCTAATGGGCAAAGAGGGACACCCAATTTCTAGCACGAGTCGTGTCAAGGGGAGTTCCGGGGCCACAATCCAATTCCGCCCGTCGGCCACTCGGTAGTCTCGGGGACGCAACAGGCAATCCCTGACGCGCCATTCCATTCCAGATTTGAGCCGCCGAACTGAGAGGCCCGTTCGAGTCGTCCGACTCCCTCAGGGCGACACTCTGTGTCGATTTCAGATTCTAGATTGGCCGCGCCTCCGGCGCGTCTCCCTGCCCATTTGACAACCCCGCCCGCGAGTCCTAGACTCGGACGATGAAGGCCGGACCCCGCGCTTGGCAGGCCTGAGGCATGGGAAGCCTGCCGGTTGGCTTTGGCACGGCTGTGGAAGGGATCGTCTCCAAGCACATCGATCGGCAGTGGACGTCAGATGATGTTAGGGAGATGACGGAGTTCGCCTGCCACCCCGCCGCCATTCTGTCAGACCGTTCCCATTCCGTGTTCGCCAAGTACAGCGATGCGGCAGACGGGCATGAGCAATTCGAAGCCGAACTGGCCGGGCTACGGTTCCTATCCACACGCGCGGGCGTCCTGACGCCCGCGCCGGTCGGCATCGTCCCGGCAGTGGGCGGGTGGATCCTGGTCCTCGAGACACTCCAGCCCGTCGAGAGAAACGCACGCCACTGGCGTGAGATCGGACAGACGCTTGCCCGCATCCATATGGTGAGGGGTGATCGGTTCGGCTGGGAGACGCACGGCTACTTTGGACCCCTTCACCAGGACAACACCCCGACGGGCAACTGGCCGGAGTTCTATGCGGAGCGACGGCTTCGGCCGGGTCTGAGATTGGCTGTCGACTCGGGAAACATGCCTTCAGTTCTCGTCCGGCAGGTTGAGAAGCTCATTTCACGCGTCCCCGAGCTTTGCGGTCCGGCAGTAGAGCCGACACTCATCCATGGTGACGCTCAGCAGAACAACTTCATCAGCACCGAAGCGGGAGCGGCCGTCATCGACCCGGCCGTTCACTATGGGCATCCGGAAGTGGATCTTGCGTTGGTCGATTGCTGGCAGCCGATGCCGGTTGATGTTCTCGACGGCTATCAGGACGAATCGCCCATTGACCCGGGATTCCGGGAAAGACGCGACCTCTGGCGTGTACCTGCGTACCTCGCGGCGGTGACGGTCGAAGGTCCCAACTACCTGGGCAAGCTGCGCGAGGCCGTTCAGAGGTACGCCTAGCCCTCAAGCCAAGCCGCGGGGAGTTCCGGAGACATCTTGCTCATTCCGCCCGCCCGTGCTAGCATCCCGCTGACGACCTCCGGCCACTCGATTCCCTTTGTCCCTTGATCCCTCGGCCCTTACCGAAGCCATCTGCATTCCGGCAGAGGTCTTCCTCTGCCCGCGGGAGCGGCTCTCCCCGTCAGGTTGACAGGGCAGCAGCGACCGATACCATCTCCGCCATGCTCGAGCCCTTCACCCGCGCTTTCTGGCCCGAGGTCGCGCGGTTTGCCCGGCGCCTGCCGAATTTCGGCTACCTGAAGACCATCGTTCGGCTGCACCTGGACGAGGAACGTCCGGGCGGGTGCTATGTCTGGCGGGCCGAAGGGCGCGTCGCCGCATTCTGCGGCCTCAACTACCTGAACCCCGACGACGCGTGGCTCTATGGCATGCGGGTCACCTCGTCATTCCACAACCGCGGGATCGGCACCCGATTCACCCGGGCACTGATCAAGACCGCCAGACGAGACGGCCGGACCTGGGTCGGCCTCAATACCACTGACCACCCATCCCACCGGCCAGTATTCAGAATCGCAGACCGACTGGGCATGAAGCTCGAAGGCATCTACTGCAACGATGGCTTCTGGTCTCTCCGGCGCCGGCTCACGGTCCCGCGGCTCAGGCATCATCCGGACATCTTCGATGAGTTCCTCAAGCGGGGCCGCACCACGATCTTCCACAGCACTCCCGGCTGGTTCTGGTCGAGGCTGCTCACCGCCCGGCGCGAGTGGGTTAATGCCAACGGCTATGTCCTGCAGGGCGTCCCCGTGCACGTGACGTACGCCACCCATCCGAAGCGCCGGAAGTCGGCGACCATCAACCTGCTGGAGTTGCCGCCAGAGCCCAGGCGGCTGCTTACCGGTCTGCTCGCGCTTGCTCAACGCCGGAACTGGATCGTCGTCAACTACCCACTGGAGTGGAAGCGCACCGTTCAGTCTACCTGGCGGGAGTTGGTGCCGAATCTCCGCCGCAATCACAACCATTACAGGAGCGCTGAGCGAGTCTACGGGAAGCGCCTGTAGGGTGGCTAGGGGAACACAATACTCAATTGCCTCCGAAGCGCGGCAAGTAGTTCGTCTGCCCGGGCGACTCAGTCGGAGCTCAAGCCCTGTCTAGCCCGGGCCGTGAGCCGTAAGCCGCCAGCCCTCCCCCGCCCATTTGCCCCGTCTGCCCGCGACTAGTTAGCACCTAGTACCTGGTTCTTAGTTCCTGGTTCCAAGTTCCTGGTTCGCCACTCGGTTCCTTTGTCCCTCGGTCTCTCGATTCCTCTCCCCCATCGTTTGCCGATTGGCCGTGGCTGCGCCGCGCCGCAGCTTGACTACCGACGGCAGAATTCTAGACTGTGCGCGGCGCCCGCAAAACTAACGGAGGAACCATGAACCGATCCCTGACACTGTTGCTGCTCGGTGCATTGTGTGTGGCCGGGTGCACTGTATACGACTTCCAGGCCGAATCGCTCGAGACGAAGACCGGACCTGCCGTGGGCATCACGGCAGTTGACATCCGGGCCGACAACGGTGCAATCTCGGTCCGCGCGGGCAAAGACTCGGTCCTCCACGTCACCATCACGAAGAGCTGCAAAGGCACTTCGCAGGCCGACGCCGAGAGCCATCTCGCCGACATCACAACCGGCGAATCGCTGCCCGGCTCGACGCTCTACATGTGGGGCAAGGTCCCGCAGCCGAACACCCGCAGCTACAACACGGAGTACGAAGCAGCTGTCCCGGCCGCGACCCAGCTCCACCTCGAGACCACGAACGGCGCGGTCGACCTGGACAGCATGGCCGGTGCCGCGGTCATCGTCGCCACCAACGGCGCGGTCACGACGACGGCTCACTCGGGCAGTATCAGCGTCGAGGCCGCTAACGGTGCGATTGACTGCGACGTAGCCGCGTTCGACATAGGCGAGACCGCAGCCCTGCACTCCGCCAACGGGCAAGTGACAATCTATCTGCCGGCCGATGCTTCGGTCGCCTTCGATATCACCACCAGCAACGGCAAGGCCAACGTCGAAGGCTTCACCGGCGTGAACTACTCGACAAACGAGACAAAGCACAAGGTTGGCATCATCGGCGCGGGCACGGCGGCAGTCACACTCCGCTCCGAAAACGGCGACGTAACGATTCAGGCGAAGTAACCGGAAAACGGGAACTGTACCGCGCCGAGCGCGCCGAAAATGGGGACTGTCCCTTCGCAGGGCCCCGTGCGACTCCCAGGGACTGTCCCCGCTCACCTGACTGTCCCCTGTCTTCCGTGGGTGTTTGGGGAATCGCGCCGAGCGGGCGGCGAACTAAGGCGAAGGCCGCGCCCAGTTGCGGACGAACTGGACCACGGCCGGCAATGCGCGCCGGACCGGCTCGGACAGGTCTTCCCCGAACTCAATCCGCTCCGGCTGGATGCCGAGCAGTTCGATTGTGGCATGGGTCTGCAGCGACAGCATCTCAATGGTCAGCGTCAGCGGCAGCGTGTGGGTCGATAGCAGGCCGTAGGAGAGTTGCTCGATTTCCGGCCTGCTGAACAGGCGGAATTCGCCGGGCTTCGCTCCGTATTCGCAGCAGTCAACCACGAGAATCCGCGCCGGGTTCCGGTCCACGACCGGCTGGATGTAGTTCTCCGGCGTGTTGCCGCAGTCGA
>CAYOCZ010000246.1:0-5265 GCA_964402475.1 uncultured bacterium
GGCGACTATCATCGGGCGGTGGAAAGCTATCAGCGGGCCCTGGCACGGCAACCGACCAGTGAGCCGGCTGCGTTCGGGCTGGCATCGGCCCTGCTCCATCTCGGCCGCACCGAACCGGCGCGGGCTGCGGCTAGAGGAAAGAGTGAAGAGGGAAGAGTGAAGACTGAAGAGGGAAATCGGAATCCGCCCTCCTCAATCCTCAATTCTCAATCCTCAATCCTCTCCTCGGACCGCCTGCTGTTTCTTGTGGCAAGGGCTTTCCTCTACGAAGGGAAGTTCGATTCAGCCGGCGCATACGTGGCCAAACTGGTCAAGCAGTTCCCACGGAGCCGGCTGGTGAACGACGGGCTGGAGCTCGCGATGCTGACCGGCAGCGGGGACCGGGCAAAGGAACTGGCGAGGCTGATGCTTGACTACGAGACCGGCGCGAGCGGCGCCAACAAGGCCCGAGCCCTGGCCGACGGCGATGATCCGGTCGCGGAGCAAGCCTGGTTCCTGCTGGCGCGATTCCTCCGTCGTGAACACAAGCCGAAGGAAGCGCTGACCGCGCTGGATCGATACCGCCAGCGCTTCGCCGGCAGTTCGCTCGCACCCAGGGCGAGGCTGGAGCAGGCTTCTGTGTATCTCGATGACTTGAAGGACGAAGCGAAGTACCGGGAGACCCTCGAGCAGTTGATAGTCGAGTATCCGGGCTCGGCCTACGTGCCGATCGCCCGTAACCTGCTGGCCGAGGCCGGCAGGCCGGTCGCGCCTGGCGGGATTCGTTGACCGCCGACTCCTGCCTGCATCCGGCTACTGCACCCGGTGCGAATCGTCCTTGTCGTTGAAACGTGGAGGCTGGCTGCCCGCGGCGTCGTCAAGGTCGGCACGGCTTCGGTTCTCGGCGCGGGCCGTAACCGACAGGATTGACGTGCCCGAGGCCGGCGGTATGATTGGCCGCCGGTGAGAGACGGCACATAGAGCGGATATCAGTTTCGCCGAACAATTACCGTCCGCGGCAGTTCTAACAGGAGGACAGAATGTCTGATGCAGTCAAGGTCTTCGTGGATGGCGTGGTCGCCAGGAATCCCGGCGAGACGGAGTTCCATCAGGCGGTCTACGAAGTGGCAATGTCGGTCATGACCTATCTGGAAAGAGCACCCCAGTTCCGCAAGGCGAAGATTCTCGAGCGGATGTGCGAGCCGGAGCGGGTCGTTATGTTCCGCGTGCCGTGGGTGGACGACAAGGGCGAGATACAGGTGAACCGCGGGTATCGCATTGAGATGAACTCGGCCATCGGCCCGTACAAAGGTGGGCTCCGCTTCCATCCCAGCGTGAACCTCGGCATCCTCAAGTTCCTCGCCTTCGAGCAGGTGCTCAAGAACTCGCTCACCACCCTGCCGATGGGCGGAGGCAAGGGTGGTGCAGACTTCGATTCGAAGGGCAGATCCGATAACGAAGTGATGCGTTTCTGCCAGAGCTTCATGTCCGAACTGTTCCGTCACATCGGGCCGAATACCGACGTGCCGGCCGGCGACATCGGCGTGGGCGGACGGGAAATCGGGTTCCTGTTCGGCCAGTACAAGCGGCTGCGTAATGAGTTCACCGGCGTCCTAACCGGCAAAGGCATGGACTGGGGTGGGAGCTGCATGCGGCCGGAGGCGACGGGCTATGGGGTGGTCTACTTCGCGCAGGAAATGCTCGCGCCCCGCGGCGATTCGATGAAAGGCAAGACCTGCCTCGTGTCCGGTTCGGGCAACGTGGCCCAGTACACGGTCCAGAAGATCAACCACCTCGGTGGCAAGGCGGTCACGCTTTCCGACTCGAACGGGTACATCTACGACGAGGCCGGAATTACCGACGAGAAGCTCGCGTTCGTGATGGAGCTCAAGAACGTGAAGCGCGGCCGCATCAGCGAGTACGCGGACAAGTTCAAGGGCGCAACCTACACGCCGGCTGACCCGAAGGCCGAGTTCAACCCGCTCTGGAACCACAAGGCCCATTGCGCGTTCCCGTGCGCGACCCAGAACGAAGTCAACGGAAAGGACGCCGAGAATCTGATCAAGAATGGCGTATTCGTCGTCTCCGAAGGCGCAAACATGCCCTCGACGCCGGAGGCGATTGAGCTATATCTAGACAAGAAGATGCTGTACGGTCCGAGCAAGGCAGCGAACTCCGGCGGGGTCGCAGTCTCCGGGCTGGAGATGTCCCAGAACCGACTTGGGCTCCACTGGACGTGTGAAGACGTGGATGGGCGGCTGCGGGAGATAATGAGGTCAGTGCACCAGCAGTGCGTCCGGTTCGGCCGCGTGGACGACACATACACTAACTACCTGGACGGCGCCAACATCGCAGGATTTGTCAGGGTAGCTGACGCGATGCTGGCACAGGGCGTGGTCTAGCGGTCAGAGAGATTCCCCGGGCCGCGTGGAGACACGGGTAGCCCGTGTGCGGTTCCCTGAATCCGACATTGAACCACCAAGACACCAAGAACACCAAGCATACAGAGACATTGCCTTCCGGATCCTCTTTGTGCCTTGGTGGTGAACTCCCATATCGGTTCTGGGGGCGGTTTTGGCTGGTTGACAACCGGGAAGCCGCCGCTATACTTCCCGTCCGCTTCTATTGTAAGTAATCGCAGTGGTAGACACCCGGCGCGAGCCGGTCGGTCAGTACGGCAAACACGGGCCGTGCGCTGCTCGGATCGCCGAACGCTCGCCGTGGCCGGGGTCGACCTTCTGGTCGCTACTAGCACGGAGGATTATTGATAGATGTTGACAGGATAATCGATAAGTACGGCAACAGGAGGCGGTTTCTGATAGCCATTCTCCAAGACATCCAGGTAGAGGAACGCCACCTTCCGAAGGAAGCCCTGTGCCGGGTCGCTCAGCGTCTGGGCATGCCGCTGGTTGATGTGTACGGCGTCGCCACTTTCTACTCGGCGTTCAGCCTGGAGCCGCGCGGCGAGCACGAAATCACGGTGTGTGTGGGCACAGCCTGTCATGTCCGGGGCAGCCGGCGAATCCTTGAGGAGTTCGAGCGGCAGGTCGGCATCGAGCCCGGTCTCACGACCACCGCCGTCGGACGGCGGATGCCCGAAGTCCGGAGTCCGAAATCCCGAGCCTGCGGAGCAGGAGCTCCGCGAGAGACGTAAACGAGGAGACAATCATGTGTTTGACAAGCCCGACAGGAGGACGCGTTCCGGTTCAGGCCGGCAACGCCAGTGTCTACGACAACGTTACCAGGCAGTTCGACAACGCGGCCGAGCTGATGGGGCTGGACGACAGTATCCGTAGGATTCTCGCAACGCCTGCGAACGAGATAACTGTCCATTTCCCGGCGAAGATGGATGATGGCCGTGTCGAGATGTTCACTGGATACCGAGTCCAGCACAACAACGCCTTGGGGCCGTTCAAGGGCGGATTGCGTTTCCACCCGGATGTGCACCTTGATGAGGTGAAGGCGCTAGCCACTTGGATGACGTGGAAATCTGCCATTGCAGAGATCCCGTTCGGCGGCGCCAAGGGCGGCGTCCAGTTCGACCCATCGAAGTACTCCGGAGGTGAAATCGAGAGGATTACCCGCCGTTTCACCTGGGCGCTCGGTCAGAACATCGGCCCGGAATACGACATACCGGCACCGGATGTCAATACTGACGGACGGATCATGGCCTGGATACTGGATACCTACCTCAGTGCGGTTTCTCCTCAGGACCGGGCGCGGTGCATCCATGTCGTCACCGGTAAGCCCGTGGCACTGGGGGGGAGCTTGGGCCGTGACAAGGCTACAGGACAGGGGGTTATCTTCTGCATTGAGGAATGGGCAAAGGACCGGGATTTCGATCTGGCCAAAGCGACCTATACCGTGCAAGGCTTCGGCAACGTCGGGTCCTGGGCTGCCCGGCTCATGGACCAGCACGGGTCCAGGCTGGTGGCTGTCGAGGACGTAACCGGGGCCATCAGCAACCCCGGAGGAATCGACGCGGAGAAGCTGACGAAGTACGTCCGCGAGAATGGGGGAGTGCATGGGTTTCCCGATGGTGCCCCAATCGACCACGAGTCGTTCCTGAGCACTGAAGCCGACATCTTCATCCCCGCCGCTCTCGAGAACCAGATCACCGAGAAGACCGCTCCGATGTTACGCGTGAAACTGGTGGCTGAGGGTGCGAACGGACCTACGGACCCGCACGGCGACGTCCTTCTGCGGAAGAGCGGTGTCGACGTCCTGCCGGACATCATGGCGAATTCGGGCGGCGTCGTGGTGAGTTACTACGAGTGGCTGCAGAACAAGCGCAGCGAGTACTGGGAACTGGAGGAGGTAGACCGCAAGCTCCACGAGAAGATAGTCTCTGCCTACCGAAGGGTGCGCGCTGCTGCACAGGAGCACGATATCGATTGGCGGACGGCTGCTTACGTCGTGGCACTGAATCGACTCCAGAGCGTGTACCGGTTGCGCGGAGTGTTCCCATAAGTTAGTATTCCCTGTCAGTAGCCCGTTCAGAGAACCTCGTCGGGTTCCTCTGACACCTGGAGTTCCATGTGTCCTTGTGGTAAGTCTGTCCTCTCCGCTCTTGGTGGTCTTCGCGGTTCGTCCTCGTTCCTCGTTTGCCCGGCGTGCCAGCCCCGTTGCCGTGGGCCGCAGGAGGAGTCGCCTGCGTGACGTGCGAACCGCCGTGTTTTACCACGAAGGACGACATGAAACGCTACATAGATCCCTGTGTCTGGTGCGAACAGGAGTCCAAGAGTAACGTTGTGGGTACGGACCCTGAGTCCGAGTTCGAGAACGGCCGGGCTACACATTCGCCCGAGCTGAAGCGACGGGTTGACCTGTTCCGCAAGTGGCAGCGCGACGGGTACGGCGGCGTCGTGATTCAGTCCAACGTCGAGGACACCTGGCTCGGGACGCTCGAATACGCCATCGAGAAGCTCGGCATCGAGATCGTCGAGCTGAAGTGGGGCCAGGGCGCCAAGGACATCGGTGGCGAGGTGAAGGTCAAGGATCTGAAGAAAGCCCAGATGCTCTACGAGCGCGGCTACGTGGTGCTGCCGAACCCGACCGACCCGGACGTCATCAAGGCGTTCGAGAGCGGGTCGTTCAAGGAGTTCGAGCGCCACTCCCGCGTCGGGATGGTGACCGAGGAATCGTTCATGGAGCGGGTCGCCCAGTTGCGCAAGGCCGGGGCCAAGTACGTCACTCTGAAGACCGGGGCGTACCGGCCGGCCGACCTGGCCCGGGCGGTGAAGTTTGCGTCCAAGGCCAAGCTGGACATGCTGACCGTCGACGGGG
>CAYOCZ010000247.1:0-5259 GCA_964402475.1 uncultured bacterium
GCCGGCTGCTTGACTTCGCCTGAGGTTTCAATATCCTTGCTTTGCCTATGGCACACGCATATACGCCCGGTTTGAAAGTGACTGCCCGAACCTTGGTCAAGAAGCAACGCCGGCTGCCGTTGCCCGGCGAAACCCTGGTTGACAAGGGTCACACGGTGAAGGGCGACGATATCGTCGCCCGCACCGCCCTGCCCGGAAACGTGCAGACAGTGAACGTGGCAGGCTTGCTCGGGGTCCCGCCCGAGGACGTGCCGAGCCTGATGATGAAGAAGGCAGGCGACGCCGTGGCCAAGGACGAGGTGATGGCCTTGTCCAAGGGGTTCTTCGGGCTGTTCAAGTCCGAGGTGAAGGCGCCGGTTGCCGGCACGGTCGAGAATGTCTCGTCCATCACCGGCCAGGTCATTCTGCGCGAGCCGCCGGAGCCGGTGCAGGTGGATGCCTACATCGAGGGTACGGTCAGCGAGGTGATTCCGCGCGAGGGCGTGGTGGTCGAAACCGAGGCGAGTTTCGTGCAGGGCATCTTCGGGGTAGGCGGTGAGGTGCGGGGTGTCATCCGGATGATTGTCGACAAGCCGGACGTAGTGGTAACCGCGGCCCTGATTCCGGACGACTGCAAGGGCCAGGTGCTGGTCGGCGGTTCTCTGGTCAAGTACGATGCGATTGAGCGGGCGGTGAAGCTCGGAGCCAAGGCAATCGTGGTCGGCGGTATCGAGGACGCAACCCTGCGTTCGTTCCTCGGGTACGACATCGGCGTGGCGATTACCGGCTCGGAGAAGAAGGGCCTGACCGTGGTGGCGACCGAAGGGTTCGGCGATATGCGGATGGCGCAGAGGACGTTCGAGCTCCTGCAGTCACTTGTGGGCAAGACGGCGTCGGTCAACGGCGCGACCCAGATACGGGCAGGTGTAATCCGGCCCGAGGTTATCGTGCCGGCCGACACCAAGCTGGGAGAACTTCCGCTGAGCACCGCCGAGGGCGGGTTGGTGCTCGGGATGCCGGTGCGTATCATCAGACAGCCGAACTTCGGCAAGATCGGCACGGTTACGAGCCTGCCGGTCGAGCTCCAGACGATTGAAACCGAAGCCAAGGCGCGGGTACTCGAGGTCGAGCTGGAAGACGGCACGCGGGTACTGCTCCCTCGGGCGAATGTCGAGATAATCGAGAGCTAGCGTTTGCGCGTTCCAGTAGCCGTTGCCCTGGCCACGGCCGTGGCCTTGGCCGTGCCGACCGGCTTCTCCTCCCTCAAGATTCTGCCGGGCGTCCGTGAAGCCGGGATGGCCGGCACCGGCGCTGCCTCGGCATTCGGGCCGCAGGCGATTGCCATCAACCCGGCCGCCGGCGCCGGTACGAGCGGATTCTCCGCGGTTGCGTCTTACGCAAAGTGGCTTCTCGATACGCACCACCAGTCGTTGTTCGTGGGCCGGAACTTCCCGGCGCTGTGCGTCGGGCTGGGTGTCTCGAGCTTCTCGGCCGGCCAGTTTGAGTACCGTATCAAGCCGACTGAAGACCCGATCGGTGCCTTCACGCCGACCGATTTCACCGTCTACCTGAACCTGGCACGACCCATCGGTAACATAGTCCAGGTCGGCCTGACCGGACGCTACTTCTACTCGCGCGTTTACGACAACGATGCCGAGGGCCTGGGCGTGGACGGCGGGGTCAGGGTGATGCCGATTGACGGGCTGACGGTCGGAGCCTCGATTGTCGACTTCGGCAAGACGATGTACTTCGTGCGGGAGGTGTTCTGGCTGCCGACCCGGGGCCGGCTGGGCGTGAGCTATGAGTTCGTGCCGTTCGAGCGCAGCCGGCTGACCTTCGCCGCGGACGGCTCATACTTCGTCTACAGTAAGGTGACTGGCGCCGCGGCCGGGTTCGAGTTTGCGTGGAACGAGGTCGTGGCTCTGCGTGCCGGGTACGACTTCCTGTCCGAGACGAACCACCTGAACTTCGGGCTGGGCCTGCGGGCCGGCTTGGTTCGCTTCGACTATTCACTCGCGGCGATGAGCCTCGACCTGGGCGGCGCGCACCGCGTCTCGGTTGGGATCGGCCGCTAGGCCGCCTCCATGGCTCCGGCCAAGAACCGGGATGTGAGTTCACCACCAAGATATAGAGACGGCCTTCGGGTTGAGGCGGTTTGATGGCCGAAGGCTGGCTCGACTTCGAACAACCGCTGGCTGACCTGGTCACTCGGATGGAGGAGCTGGCGGCAATCGGCGCGAAGGACGAGGTCAAGCGGCTCCAAGAGCAGATCGAGAAGCAGAAGGCGAAGCTCTATTGCGACCTGACACCTTGGCAGCGGGTCTTGCTCGCGCGCCATCCGCGGCGTCCCTATCCCCTGGACTACATCGAGCGCATCGTCACCGACTTCACCGAACTGCACGGCGACCGGGCATTTGCCGACGACCCGGCGCTCGTCGCCGGTATCGGTCGGATTGACGGCATTGGGTTCGCCATTGTCGGGCAGCAGAAGGGGCGCGACACCAAGGAGAAGCTGTACCGGAACTTCGGGATGCCGCACCCCGAGGGGTATCGCAAGGCGTTGCGGGTGATGGAACTGGCGGCGCGGTTCGGCCTGCCGATACTGTCGCTGGTTGATACGCCGGGCGCGTACCCCGGAGTCGAGGCCGAGGAGCGCGGACAGGGCGAGGCGATTGCCCGCAACCTGCGCGACATGGCCATGCTCGAGGTGCCGATTGTGGCGGTGGTTACCGGCGAGGGTGGGTCGGGCGGCGCGCTGGCGATTGCCGTCGGCAACCGGGTCCTGATGCAGGAGAACGCGGTCTATTCGGTCATCACGCCCGAGGGTTGTGCTTCCATCCTGTGGCACGACGGGTCCCGCGGTGAGGAGTCAGCCAAGGCGATGCGCATGACCGCGCCCGAACTCAGGGGATTCGGAATCGTAGACGAAGTCGTGCCTGAACCACTTGGCGGAGCCCACCAGGACTGGGACGAGGCGGCACGACTGCTGAAGGACGCAGTCATTGCCGGCTACTATGCACTCGATGGCCAGTCCGGGCCGGAGCTGGTAGCGGGACGCGTTGCCCGGTTTGACGCAATCGGCGTCTGCGCTTCAGAGCCGGCTTGAATCGATATCTGCCCCTGGCCGTAGTCATCTGACATGACCAATACTGGGAACAAGAGCGTCGCATTCCGTTCCGGGTACGTCGCCATCATCGGGTTGCCGAATGTCGGCAAGTCCACGCTCCTGAACCGGCTGCTGGGTACGCACCTCGCGGCGGTCGCGCCCAGGCCCCAGACTACCCGCCATCGGCTCCTGGGTATTCTGAACGGGTCCGGATTCCAGGCGGTCTTCCTGGATACGCCGGGCCTGCTTGACCCGAAGTATGTACTCCAGCAACAGATGAGGCGTGAAATTGACCTCGCCCTGAAAGACGCGGACCTGGTGATGCTCGTGCTCGATGCGACCCGGACCGGCGAGGAAACCGATTCCATCGTACGACGGCTGGCCGGTCGAAAGGTGCTGGCGGTACTCAACAAGGTGGACCTGGTCAGGGAAAAGAAGGACCTGCTCCCGGCGGTGGACCGACTGGTCCAAGCCGGGTTCGCCGACGTATTCATGGTGTCGGCGCTCAAGGGTGGCGGGGTCGAAGACCTCAAGACCGCGATAGCAGCGCGGCTGCCCGAGGGGCAGCCCTTCTATCCGCCGGACGCGATTGCCGACCGGCCGGAGCGATTCTTCGCGGCCGAGTTCGTCCGCGAAGCCGTGTTCAATCTCTACGGCGAGGAGATACCGTATTCGACTGCGGTCGTCATCGAGGAATTCAAAGAGAGGCCGGGCCGCAAAGACTACGTCCATGCCATCATCTACGTCGAGCGGGATTCGCAGAAGGCGATCATCATCGGTAGCGGCGGCAGGGCCCTGAAGCGGGTCGGGTCCCAGGCGCGCCAGGAGATCGAAGCGTTCATCGGCCGTCCGGTCTATCTCGAACTCCGGGTCAAGGTCGCCGAGGCCTGGCGCAAGGACGAGCGGTTCATACGCGAGAACGTGTACGGCCGCTGACGGCCCGGTTCCCGCGACCTACGTAGACTCGGCCGCAGAGGCACAGAGGACGCAGAGCGGGAGAGGCCACGAGTTCGGTCCGTGCCCTCAGTTGTCTCTGTGAGGGCTCTGTGGTTCAATGTCGGATTCGGGGCCGGCTGATTCTCCTTGACACGCGACGGTGGCGGACTACACTTCCGGCAATAAGGGGCGTCGAGAGTGGCGGAGCAAGGGGCTGCGCCATGAGTTCTTCTCGACACCAGTCTGCATTGGTCGGTCCGTAATCGGAGGCAAGTATGCGCATCGTGAGCATCCGTGGACCGTGTGGTAGATTCGTTTCTCTCAACAACCGAGCCGGGGCGGTGATAGTGCTTGCCGTCGCGCTGGGCGCGGGGGCGGTGTTTGGCCAAGGGCACACGCTCTGGCAGGATAGAGGAGTTCAGCTATGCGGGACCAGTTCCGATGTGCCGATGACAGCCACGAGCGACAGCGCCGGCGGCGCAATCGTCGTGTGGCTGGACAGCCGCGATTTCTACAAGGGCATCTATGCTCAGCGAGTTGACGCTGCCGGCGTGCCGCAGTGGACGACCGATGGCGTTCTCTTATGTTATCCCGCATGGGGAGGCCCGCAGGGAGTCGTGGACGATGGAAAGCACGGTGCCATTGCGCTTTGGGGCTCCGCGGGAGGTCAGATTGCGGTGCAGCGGTTGAGCGCGGATGGTGTCCCACTTTGGGGTCCGCAGGGGCTGATCCTGAGGCAGTCCACTGCCCCCGCCATTAGTATGCCCGCACTCGTACGAGATGGTCGCGGCGGTGCGATTGTCGTGCGGACCACTCTTTGGCCCAATTCCGCTCTGGATACGCTGCTTGCCTGCCGCGTTGATAGCAGCGGCAGCCTCGACTGGGAGACGTGCGTTCGTGCGGAATCGCTGGGTGAGAGACCCTCTCTGTGTCCGGACGGTCGGGGTGGCGCTATCGTCGCGTGGGAGGAGTACAGGGCCAGTCCTTCCGAGGTTCGCGTTCAGCGTCTCGATAGCGCGGGCGCGGTGAAATGGGGATCTGCCGGCGTACCCGCATGTACGCTGACCACGACGCAGGCCAGCCGTGTTTGCGTGGCCGTCGGTGAGTCACACTTCGTCGTGGGCTGGGCAGACCGAGCGACCAGCACCTGGCAAAACCGCGCCCAGATGTTCGACTTGGCCGGATGGGGGTATTCCCTTCACTCAAGTAGGTGCTACGGGTTGTGTTGGCGGCGCTTT
>CAYOCZ010000248.1:0-5237 GCA_964402475.1 uncultured bacterium
AGATTGACTGGATAAACAACTACGGCCCGCCCCGCCGCGCCCGGCTCGGATTCACAGTCGGATTCTAGACAGCTAACAGCCGGCAGCCGTCAGCTTACGGCAGGCACTTCGGCATCCGGTGCAAATTGGGCTTGACAGCCAATCTCAACAGCTCTAGACTTGCGGCAATCAGGGCGAGGTGTTGACATGATGAAACCAAGACTTCTAACGTCAGTGACCCTCGTGGTCCTCTGCCTTGCGGCAGGGGCGTATGGGAACAGGCTGTCGTTCCAGGAGCACGCGGCGGTGCAGGAGTCGCTCTCGCGGGTGCATCCGAGGATGCGGGCGATGGTGGTTTGACGTGGGGAGCGTTCGGACTAGAATAGTGCCATGAAAAGGACACTTGTTCTTCTCTTGGGGTTGGGATTGGCCGTGTCTGCCATCGCTGGGCGGACCTGGATGGATGAACGAGCGTTGATGGACTCGGCGCGTTCGGTTCCCCCGAAGATGCGGATGGAGTGGATGTACAGGCGGGGAATCCAGGTAAGGACGGAAGATAGAGGACGGAGGTCGGAGGACGGACCAACGATAGCCGATTCCGGCTTGACACTTGTCGGGAAATGGGGCAGAGGGCCGGCGGCTGAGGTCACAGGCAAGGATACTCTGGTTGTGCTGACACTGGGAAGCGAAGTTGCGCTGCTCAGCTTTGCCAACCCGGACAGTCCGAGAGTGCTCTCGGAGATTCAGTTCCCATCGCTCACGGCTCAGTCCTACCTTGAAGACTCCCTGCTTTACACAAGCAGCAACGCTGACCTCGAAGTCTGGAACGTCGCCGACCCGACGCAGCCAGTCAAGCGCGGCCAGCTTCTCGGCCCGGTCGGAGACTTCTGGATACGCGACACGTTCCTGTACTTCATCCGCAGCGACACGTTCCACGTCATCAGCATCGCCAACCCGACCAACCTCTACGAGCTTGGTTCCTGCAACGAGTCTGGCTCGGCTACGACCGGCTCAGGTAACACTGTCGTCGTGTGCCAGAGCGGAGGCTTCGCATTCGTGGACGTATCGGACCCGGCCAGCCCGCACGAGGTCGGCACATACCCCTGCGGCCATACGCTCTCGGCGACCGCGCGTGGCAATCTGGTCTGCGCGAGCTACGAGGAAACCGGCTACCCATATCCGGTCCGCTTCATCACGCTGGACATCTCGACACCGAGTTCGCCGCGTCTCCTGGCCAAGCTGAACGATCTCGGCGGGTGGGACATTTTCCTTGACGGTCCGCTGGCGTTTGTGTCGGGCAGAGCCGTGGGCGTGGAAAATCCCCAGCCGTTCCAGATTCTCAGCATCGCGGACTCGACCCACCCTGCGTTCATTGACTCGCTGCGCACGACAAACGATGGCAACTGGGGCGTCTGGGAAAACGCCAACCTGCAGCGGGCCTTCGTTGCAGATGAATACGACGGGCTGGCAGTTGTTGACATCAGCAACCTGAACAACCCGCAGCTTGACACCAGCGTCATGGTTGCCGCGACGGCAGAGGACGTGTTCGTCGATGGACAGCACTGCTACGTGGCCGATGGGATGGCCGGGCTGGCTATGCTCGACGTGTCCGACCCGACCAGACCGACACAGGTGGGCGGTCTCGACACGAGCTATGGTGCGGCTTGGAGCTACGCCGTGGTGGCGCAAGACAGCATGCTGTACTGGGGCTGGTACTACCCGTACTTCCGTACGGTTGACGTGACAGACCCAACCCGACCACAGGTGGTAGGGGTTTGCTTTCCCCCAGACGCTGAACCCAAGGATATGGCACTGCGGGACAGCTTCGTCTACGCAGCCCTCGACAACCAGTTCAACATCATCAACGTAGCCCGGCCACGCCAGCCGCAAGCCGTGGGGTGGTGTGCGCTGCCGGATCGCTCGTACGGCATGTGCCTGCGGGATAGCCTCGCCTACGTTTCAACATACCCGCTTGCGATAATCAACACTGCGAATCCCAGCCAACCGGAGACGGTGGGCTCGATTCCGCGTGGCACTTGGAGCGTCTTCGTCAAAGACACGCTGGCCTACTTGGCCGCTGTCGGCCTGCACGTCTGGAACGTCGCCCGTCCGACATCGCCGACTCCGGTTGACTCACTCACGTTCGGTCACATGGTTTATGATGTAGCAGTCGTAGACTCGCTGGCGTATCTGGCCTGTTCTGATGGCCTGCGACTGGCCAACGTCGCCGACCCGCACAGCATGCGGGTAGTTGCCTTTCACAGCCTGCCCTACATTGGTTGGCGACTTGTCTACGACTCGCCTTACGTCTACGTGGCGACGCTGGACGCGGGTGTCTGTCTCTTTGAGACCACAGCGGCCGGCTTGGCTGAAGCAGGTCGGCCTCAACCTGAGACGAACGGCATCCGCGCCGCACCAAACCCGGCCCGAGACTGGCTCGACATCGTTGTAGCGTCACCCTTGTGTGCGGCTTGCCGGCTGTCGCTGCTGGACGTAGCAGGCAGGGAAGTCGCATCGGTCTGGCTCCCACCGAGTACAGCTAGTGAAAGGAGGGCACGCGTGAACCTAGTTCGTGTTGCGCCGGGTGTGTACTTCCTGAAGGCTGGCGGGCAAGGCCAGCCCGGCGTGCTGAAGATAGTGAAGCAGTAGCAGTAGCAGTAGAAGGAGGTTCAGATGAAGCGATTGATGCTCGTGGCCGTCATGGCGGCACTTGCCGTGCCGACGTTGTTGACTGCGACAACGAAATGCTACGATGTCGTTCCCTATAAGAACTTCATCGCGCAAACGGACACCGCTCCACCGAATGACAAGGTGTCCCAGTACTTCCGAATGACGGTTGACAGCGTCACCGAAGTATCGTTTTGGGTTGGCGATGCTGGCGACACCTCAAAACCGTTCAACGTCAGGGTGCTCGACTCGATTACCGGCCACAGGGTTGCTCATCGCGAGGGCTGGCACACGGGGCGGTCATGGGCGTGGATGAACGTACCACTCTATCCTGACCCGGTCTACAAGCCGGTGCGTGGCCGGACATATCTCGTTGAAGTCACTCGACCACAGGGCGGGGCGATTTCGTATGCGTATGACCCGAGGGAGAGCACGTATGCCTACGGCTGCCTCGTGGTCGGGAATGACGCGCACCCGACCGAGGATTTGGCTCTGCGCGTTTCCGGGCTTCATGATGCGGTGGGTGCCGACTGGCTGTCTGTACAAGTTCACTCGTCCGGGACGGGCAGCGCACTGGCGCTGGCGAGGGACGAGCTTGGGGTAACTTGGGTGGGCGATGACTTGGGCCACTGGAACGCGTGGGATGGTGATCCTGCCGGCGTCCGCAGCCGTTGTTCGACATGTGTGGCGATGGGCTTTGAGGTCCGGGGAATGCTCGCCTACGGCAATCCGAACGACAGCCTCATCGCGAGCGCGCCCCCCGGCATTCCTGAGAGCTTGATAGGCGCATATCCGCCGCGGAACCTGTTTGCGCCTCTGACTGACGATACGAACTACTGGGCTGGTTACTGCCGTGGCATAATGGACAACCTCGACATGGTCAGGTACTGGGCGGTGTTGGGAGAGCCGAACGCCGACTGGAATTGGGATGACCCAGACACGCATTACTATAGGGACAGACAGGGCGGCCCGATCGACACACCCCGCGAACGCTGCAGCTTGTACGTCCAGATGTGCCACATCGCCAAGCAGACGGCAGAGTCACTGGGAAACGGCCAGAAGGGAAAAAGAGGGACACTTCCCCAATTTCTAGTTTGAAGCCCGTCAAGTGGCACGCACCGTACGCAGCCCGATTCATTCCTGACAATCCGGCCGAGTTCGACGATGCGGGCAATATCGCATCGGCCCCGCGGAACGCAAGCAGAAGCCCGGCTACTACAACCTCGTTTGGAACCGGCAGGACGCAAAGGGTCGCAGTTGTGCCTGCGGCGTCTACTTCTGCACACTGAGTGCTGACAACAAGTGTTTCGGCAGAAAGGTCGTGCTGACCGAATAGGCCAAACGGCCTCCTTTCTACAGGCTGCCCGCGGTAACGCGGGCAGCCTCTTTCCAGCCGCTATGGCTTCGGCACGTCGATGTCGAAGACGTCCTTCCGAATCTTGGCCAGGACCTTTGGGTCGCAACCACGGGCGGCCCACTTGTCCAAGAGCACCTGGGCCGCCATCGCAAAGCTCTCACCCGAGATGTGCTGCTGCCGGCTCAGCTTGTAGAGCTGCCGGCCGAAGTTGAGATAGGGGACGTACTGCGACGTCGAGACCCCGTATGCGTTGATGACTTCTTTGACCTTGGTTTCCATCGCACTGAGGTCGTTCATCGCCATCTCGTACCGCACGGCCATGTCGTCGCGAAGGTCGTTCAGGGTCTCATTCACGCGTTTGAGGTTGTACTTCGCCTTCCATCTTGCTGCGCTCTTCACCGGGTCTGCCATTCTCTTCCTCCATTCGTTCTGCCTTACGGTCCGGAGACGGACATGCAACCGCCAAGTGCGCCAGGCACCGCCAAGGCTCGTAGTTCAGACTTCTGGTTCTTGGCTCAGGCGGCCTCATTCTGAGAGCGTCCAACACGCCGAGTGCAGTCCGTTAGTGTTCTGAGCCGTTCATCATAGGCTGCACGCTGCGGTATGTCAAACACGGCGGCGCGATGATGTAAAGCACTCACAATAGTAATGATAGCCAGCTTCAATCACTGCCGAAGTCAGCACCTGGGGGACCACTCCCTAGACGACCTCCCCGACGACCATCTAGATGAACACTCCGATGAGCTGATGGTTCACCCTACCGGTCAGTAGAGAGGCGACTTGCCGACTGAGCTACAGACTCAGGTGCCGGCTGATGTGCCGGCTGAGGTGAGGGTTGAGTCGGCACTTGACCTGCCGGTTGAGTCGACAGTTGAGCCTGTGGGTGAGTCGCTGAGTGATGTGTCGATTGACTCGTCGGTTGAGTTGCCGAGTGAACTACCGAGTGAGTTGGCGGGTGCGATGTAGGATGCGGATGCGGGTTTCGCGCGGCGCGGCGTTCGGCGAGGCTTCAACCGATGCGAAAGCCGGTAGGTCGAACGACGTCCTCGCGGCAGCGATACTCGAAGCGACAGACTGAGCTTTGGCTTGAGCGACGCATAGAGCTTTGACCGAAGCCCTCGATTGAGCTGTCGAATGAGCGTCTCGGCGAGCTTTGCGGGACGCTCTTCATTCCCGCCAAAGCGGGCGGTTCTAGTGGCAGGCGCACGGTCTAGCCGGTATAATCGTCTGAAAG